>JAYTHM010000468.1:0-3209 GCA_043732645.1 Frankiales bacterium | reverse complement strand
CGTCAACAGGCGGTCGGCCCGCTCGACCTGGGTACGCGTGACGACAGCGCCGCAGTGCGGCAGGATCGCCAGCGGGAGCAGCGCACCGGTACCGCAGTCGATCGCGTAGAGGTGGGCGTCGGCGGGCGCGACGGTTGCTGCCAGCGACGTGCCGAGGGTCCAGAGCAGAGTCGACCGGCCTGAGCGGGCGGTACCGGCGACGACCAGGTGGCGGCCACGCTCGAGGTCGAGAGCGGCCACCGCTCGGGTCTGGGCGGCGGGGAGGTCCTCGCGGCCGTCGGCCTGGTCGACCGCGACCAGTCGCCCGAGTTCTGCTCCAGGGCGACTGTCCGGACCGACGGCGCCGGCGCCGGCGTGCCTGGGGTCCCCGGGTAAGTGGGTCCACGGGCGTTACCTGCACCTCCCAGCGGCAGCAGCCGGACAGCGGTGGGCCACAGCTGCAGCGGGCCGAGGTAGGTGTTGCCGCGCAGCAATCCCCAGTGCAGGCAGCTCGTGCTAGTGCGGCACGAGGCGTGCCCGGCCCCCAGCCGCCCGAGGACGGTCCCCAGGCACACGGCCTGGCCGACGTGGACGGACTTCGGTCACCGGCTCGTCCGTCGTCCGTGGTCCGCCGGTGTGGGTCACCGTGACGACACCCCGTCCGGCCAGCAGCCCGGCGTACGTCACCTGGCCAGGACCGGCGGCGAGCACCGGCTCGCTGGCGACCCCGCTGAGGTCCACGCCCTGGTGCCCGGCGCCGTACGCCGTCCGGGGTGGGGTGAAGGCGCGGTCGACGCGGGGCGTGCCAGCGAGCGGCCAGCCGAAGCCCGGCCGCGGCTCCGCAGCGCTCGGTCCGCTGGGGGCAAGAACGGCCAGGCCACCCAGCACCAGCACGAGCAGCAGTCGCCGCACCTGTCCACCTCCCTCGACCCAAGCTCGACCAGCGCTGGACACACAGGACAGCCTGCCGTCCGCAGGGGGCGCGTGGGACGCCTGCGCGAGATCTGAGGACCGCGGAGCTGTTCCTCTACACTTATCTACAGCACACGGCTTGCCGTGTGACTTCGCGCGCTCAACGAAGGCAAGGCACCCCGGTCCCGCTGCACACGCAGGGGAAGGTGCCGAGCCGGGGCGCCAGGCGCAGGAGCCAACCGGCGCCTGCGTGATAACCGGAAAGTAAGGACCCCTCATGGCCGTCGTCAGCATGCGCCAGCTCCTGGAGAGCGGTGCCCACTTCGGGCACCAGACCAAGCGCTGGAACCCGAAGATGAAGCGCTTTATCTTCACCGAGCGCAACGGCATCTACATCATCGACCTGCAGCAGACGCTGGGGTACATCGACCGCGCGTACGACTTCGTCAAGGAGACCGTCGCGCACGGTGGCACGATCATGTTCATCGGCACCAAGCGCCAGGCGCAGGAGTCGATCGCCGAGCAGGCCACCCGCGTCGGCATGCCGTACGTCACTGAGCGCTGGCTCGGCGGAATGCTTACCAACTTCCAGACGGTCTACAAGCGGCTGCAGCGCCTGAAGGAGCTCGAGCTCATCGAGCAGACTGGTGGCGCCACCGTGCTGACGAAGAAAGAAGCCCTCGTCCTGACCCGCGAGCGCATCAAGTTGCAGCGCACCCTCGGCGGTATCCGTGAGATGACCCGCACCCCCTCCGCGGTGTGGATCGTCGACACGAACAAGGAGCACCTGGCCGTGAACGAGGCCCGCAAGCTCCACATCCCGGTCGTCGCCATCCTCGACACCAACTGCGACCCGGACGTTGTCGACTACAAGATCCCCGGCAACGACGACGCGATCCGCAGCATCGGCACGCTCACCCGCGTCATCGCCGACGCCGTCGCCGAGGGCCTGATGGCCCGCGCCGGCGCGCAGGCCAACGCTGGTGCCGACACGAAGCCTGAGGTCGGCGTGCTCGGCGCCGACGAGCCGCTCCCGGCCTGGGAGCAGGAGCTGCTGTCCGGCTCCGCTGCCGAGGCGACCGGTGCCCCGGCCCCGATCGAGGGTGCCGGCGCTGCCGAGACCCCCGGCACCGAAGCTGCTCCCGTGGTTGCCCCCGTGGCCGACGCGCCAGAGGCCTGATCACCGAGGCACCATCCCAGACCACGCAGACAAGAAGAGAAGAGTCATGGCGACTGTCACCGCTGCAGACATCAAGAAGCTCCGCGAGGCCACCGGCGCGGGCATGACCGACTGCAAGAATGCCCTCGTGGAGAACGACGGCGACTACGACAAGGCAATGGGGTTCCTGCGCATCAAGGGGCTGAAGGGCGTGGCCAAGCGCGAGGGCCGCGCGGCCAGCAACGGCCTCGTAACCGCCGTGCTTGAGGGCACCACCAAGGGCACCCTGCTCGAGCTCAACTGCGAGACCGACTTCGTCGCCAAGGGCACGACGTTCGGCGAGCTCGCCGCGAAGGTCGTCGAGGCCGCCAGGGGCGCCAACGAGCCCAAGGAGATCACGGTCGCCGGCCGCGAGCTGCAGGCCGTCCTGGACGATTCGGGCGCGCTGCTCGGCGAGAAGATCGAGGTTCGTCGGGTTGCCAGCTTCGAGGGGGCCTACGTCGGTCTCTACCTGCACAAGACCAGCCCCGACCTGCCCCCGCAGCTCGGTGTGCTGATCGAGCTCACCGCGGAGAACGCCGACCTCGCGAAGGACGTCGCGCAGCACATCGCGGCGCTGCCCCCGCAGTTCGTCACGCGTGACGAGGTGTCGGAGGAGCTCGTGGCCAAGGAACGCGAGATCGCCCGCGCCACCGCGATCGAGGAGGGCAAGCCCGAGGCTGCACTCGACCGGATCGTCGAAGGCCGGGTAACCGGGTTCTTCAAAGAGAATGTCCTGCTCGAGCAGTCCTTCGCCAAGGACAGCAAGAAGACGGTCGGCAAGGTCCTCGAGGAGGCCGGCGTCAGCGTCGTACGGTTCGCTCGTTTCAAGGTCGGGCAGGCCTAGCTCCGTCCAGCACGTTCGTCCCATCGTCAGACCGAGGAGGCCGCCGCCCGTGAACGTCAACGAGGAGGCGGCCTCGTCGGCTACCCGGACGCCTTTCACTCGGGTCCTGCTGAAGCTGTCGGGCGAGGTGTTCGGCGGTGGCGCCATTGGCCTGGACCTGACGGTCATCGCCGACATCGCTCGCCAGATCCATGACGTCGTTGCGGGCGGCACGCAGGTGGCGATCGTCGTCGGAGGGGGCAACTTCTTCCGCGGCGCCGAGATCGCCCAGCG
>JAYTHM010000467.1:0-3213 GCA_043732645.1 Frankiales bacterium | reverse complement strand
CACCGAGCTGGGTGGTCGGGTTGGCGATGACCCGGAACCGGTCGAGCTGGTAGTTCTTCAAGATGTGCGGCGCGACGAAGACCCCGGAGATGACCCCGGCGACGAGCAGGCCGCCGACCCAGCGGGCAGGCGCGCCGGCGACGGACAGGACGCCCAGGATCACAAAGATGAACACCATCGTGGTGCCCAAGTCCGGCTGGAGCATCACCAGCGCCATCGGCACCAGGCACAGCCCCAGCACCGATATGACGTCGCTGTCTCGAGGTCGCGACTCCCCGTCGCGCTTTTCCCCGAGCAGCATCGCCATCCCCACCACGATCGCTAGCTTCGCGAACTCCGACGGCTGGATCTGGAAGCCGGCGGGCAGCACGATCCAGGAGTGCGCGCCGTTGATGGTCGCGCCCAGCGGGGACAAGACAGCGACCAGGCCGAGGCAGGAGGCGATGTAGACGACCGGGGCGTAGGCCCGCAGTGCGCGGTAGTCGACGACGGCAGCGGCGGTGCCGAAGATCAGGCCGATCGCTGCGTTGAGGATGTGCTTTTTCAAAAACGCGTGCGGGTCGCCCCCGATAGCGAGTTCCCTTTGCCGCGTCGCGGACCAGATCAGCAGCCCGCCGACGAACACCAGGGCGAAGACGGCGAGCAGCAGCAGCCAGTCGAGCTGGCGCAGCGGCGACGCGCGGTCGAGCAGCCGCTCCCGGACGGTCACCTCACGCGGACGCAGGCGGACCGGTGAGACCCGTGGGGTGCTCCAGTCCGTCACGCCGCCCAGCCGGTCACGACGAGCCTCGGGTACGGCGCGGCTCGACGGCCCAGGGCAGTCCGGCCGGGGACCCGAGGGCGTGGGTACCCGAGGTGGGCAATGCCGAGGCAGGCACGAGCCGGGGCAGGTGCAAGACCTTGGTGCCGGGGGGCGCGATCGTGCCGTCCGCGCGAACGACGGGCAGGGTGGCCGGCAGCACCCCGCCGGCCAGCACGGCCTTGGCCCCCTCCAGGCCGTACATGCCGTCCCAGATCTTGCGGACGATCGGGGCTGCGGTCGTGCCACCGGTGCCACCCTCGGGGACCATCACGACGGTGACGAACCGCGAGTTGTCCACCGGCGCGAAGGAGGCGAACCACGAGATCGGGGCAACGCCGTTGACGTCAGCGGTACCGGTCTTGCCACCGATCGGCAGGGCCGACAGCGGGAAGCCCGCAAACGCACCTTGCGCCGTACCGGGGGGGCTGACAACGCCGGCGAGGGCGCTCTTGATGTAGTCCAGGACGGCCTGGGTGGCCGGGACCTGCGCGGCCTTGACAGGAGCCAGGACCGACTCGGTCGCCCCGTCGGCGGACAGGAACCCCTTGGCGAGCTGCGGCTTGTAGAGCGTGCCGCCGTTGACCAGGGCGGCGTAGGCCATCGTGAGCTGCAGGGGCGTGACCAGGACGTCACCCTGGCCGATGACGAAGTTGGCGGCGTCACCGGCGTTGTAGCGGTAGCCGTCCGAGCAGAACTCCTGGTCCAGCAGCTGCAGGTAGGTGCCTGGCTGTCGGGTCTTGGCACCGGTGCAGTAGTCCTTCTTGTGCTGGTTCCAGAAGGCCTGCTTGTAGGCGCGGTCGGTGATCAGGCCGCTGCGTTCGTCCGGCAGGTCGATGCCGGTCGGGCGACCGAAGCCCCACTGCCGGGCCCCCCGCGCGAAGACCTCCTTGGCCGTCGTGAGGTTCTGCGTCGCGCCGTCACGGCTCCACTGCTCGACGGCGAGCTTGTAGTACACGGTGTCGCAGGAGCGGATTAGGGTGTCGCGAAAATCTAGGGTGCCGAACGACTCGCCCTCGAAGTTGTTCTTAAACGAGTTGCCGATCTTGAACTGCGGCGGGCACGGGTAGACGCGGGCGCTGAGCGGATAGCCCGCCGCCACCGCCGACGCGGTCGAGGTGATCTTGAAGGTCGAGCCGGGGGAGTAGAGCCCCTGCACGGCGTTGCTGATCAAAGGCTGCCCGGGCGCGGTCGTCAGCGCCTTGTAGGCCTGAACGGAGATGCCACCGACAAAGGCAGTCGGGTCGTACGCCGGGTAGCTGGCCATCGCGACGACCCGGCCGGTGCTGGCCTCGACCACGATCGCCGCGCCCTTGTCGGCTGTGAAGTTCTTGCCGCGGCCCTTGTCGAACTGGGTCCGCGCCAGGTTGATGCCGTCCGCGAGGGCCTGCTCGGCGACCCGCTGGACGCCGGCGTCGATCGACAGGACGAGGTTGTCGCCGGCCCGGGCGGGGGTGCTGCTGAGGGTGCCGGTGACCGTGGAGTCCTTGTCGACCTGCAGGCGCTGGATGCCGTCCCGGCCACGCAACCGCTCGTCGTACACGGACTCGACACCGGCGCGGCCAATCTCGGTGTCGGGGGCCAGCGCCTTGTACTCGGGCTTGGTGGCGTCCTCCGGCGTCAACGGGCCGAGGTAGCCCAGGACCTGCGCGGCAAGCGAGCCGCCGGGGTACTCCCGGACCGCCTGGTACTGCGCCCGCACGCCGGGGAAGTCCTCGGCGTGCTCCTCGATCGCGAGGACCCGCTTGACCTGCTCGGGCTTGTCGCTGGCGTAGGTCTTGACGGGCACCGGCTGGTAGGGCGAGCCGTTCCAGCAGCCGGTCTTTTTGTTGGCCACGGTGCCGTCGTTGAGCTTCTCACCGCACGGCGTGATGAGCAGCGCGATCTGCGCTGCCGGCACATCGATGACCTTCGCGAGCCGGGCCAGCTCCAGCGCCCCGTGCTTTTTCTGGCTGCGCACGATGGAGCGGGTCACCGACACGACCAGCGCCGTCCGGTTGCGGACCAGGGGCCGGCCTTTGTCGTCGAGGATCTGCCCGCGGGCGGCGGTCGTGATGACCTGGCGGACCCGGTTGTCGTTGGCGGCTTTCTGGAACCGCGGGCCGTCCGCGACCTGCAGGTAGGCCAGCCGACCGAGCAGGGTCAGCAGGATCGACAGCACCAGCACGCGCAGCACCACGATGCGGAGCCGGGACGGGTCGCTCATGCCGAGCATCTCCTTTGCATCCTCTGCGCCAGGGTCATCGTGGTCGCTGTCATAAGCGTCGGAGTGGATCGACGTCGAGCCTGCGCACGAGAGCGGCAACAAGCGGTACGACCAGCGGCGTCAGAATCACATCATAAGGGACCGAGCTCACCAGGGCCCTGAGCACTGGTTGTATGGCGACGCGCGGGTCACCGAGCAAGATGCCCTC
>JAYTHM010000466.1:0-3218 GCA_043732645.1 Frankiales bacterium | reverse complement strand
TTCACGCCATCTCTCTGGGCGGGACTGTTGCGCTTGCCCGCCGTCATGGCCTGGCGCTCACGGGCCGGGGCGCGCTGACCTCGGCGCGCCACGGGGCTTGACGTTTGCGGCTCCGGATCGGGCACGACCGTCAGCACCCGCCTGGCCGGCGGCTTGACAGATACCTGAACGACCGGTGGCGCTTTCCTCACGCCCCGTTTCGGGGTTGCCTTTGGGACACCCTTCGCAGGTGCCTTCGCACGCGGCTTCGCAGGTGCCTTCGCAGGTGCAGCGTTTGCCACCGATGCCTTCGTCACCGTCGCCTTTGCCGGGGCCCGTTTCGTCGGCACAGCTTTCGCGGCGTGGCGTCCTATGGCCGGTTTCGCCACCCTGGAGGGGGCGGCCTTGTTCAGTGCCGCTTGCCGAGGCGCTGCCTTCTTTGCTGCTGCCTTCTTTGCCGCCGACTTCTTTGCCTCCGACTTCTTTGCCGGAGCCTTCTTGCGGGCTGGCGCACTCCTGGCTGGCGTGCTGGCGACGACCACCACGGTCGGCCCCGGCCGACGGCGCGGCGCTGCTGCGGCCTCGCCGCTGGCGTAGCCCATCGCGGCCGAGACCGAGTCCAGGGCCGTGACGGTCTTCAGGGACGGGTCGTAGCGCCAGCTGGCTCGGCGGCTGCGCCCCCGCGCATACCAGGTCACGGTGACGAGCCACGTGCCGCTGTCCTCGCGAAGCGTCGACCATTCGGCGCTGTCAGGACGCAGCGAGGGTGCCGCCTCGATCGCGGCGTCGACGGTCTGGCCGAGGGGGACGGCCGAACGACCGAGGCGGCCGCGGACGAGAAAGGCAGCGCGGGCGGCGTCGATCATCCGTGCCATTTCGCCCTCGACGGGGCCGGAGAAACGCTCGACCCGGGCCACCGGGACGCCCGCCGACGCGGCGATCGACTCGGCCGACTCACCGGTCCGCAGTCGGGCCTGGATCTGCTTGGGGGTGAGCTCGGAGACGTGCGGCTCGAACTCGCCGGGTCGGGGCAGGTCGCCGCGAAGCGCCGCCGCGAGCCGGTCGTCGAGGGCTACCCGAAAGCCGCCACTGGTGGCTCCCCGGGTGCCGGCAAGCACGACGTGACGTCCGTCCTCGCTGACCGCGACGACGTGCAGCTCGCGCACCGGTTGCCCCGTCCTGCTCACCCGCCACCCCGCATTCGCGGGACTGATCCAGAAGTCTCTCGGCCCGCTCCCGCACGCACAAGCACACGGACTGCGACGCGCCCACGCACACCCGGGTTGGTGAACAACTCACGCTTGCAGGTCACGCCCCACCATGGCCGGACGGCGCCGACGAGGTCGCTGCGGCACGCAGTCTGGATTTGGACGACATCACCGGTGTGGGGGGCGCTGATCAGCTGGCAGATCACCAGTTGGCGTGACTCCATGCCGGTACGCCGCGGCGGCCGCATCACCCATGGACTTCTTGATCGCGTCGAGCTCAGCCTGCGCCACCACCCGATGTGCCCCACCCTGCCGCTGAGAGCCTCACGAAGCCGCGCTGCTGGCACGTCCAGGGTTGTCGGGACGGCCCAGTGGGACCAGTCGAAGGTGCGGAACCAGGCCGCTGTCGGCCAGCGCCTCAAGGGCCAAGGCCTCCTGCGGGTCGACGTCATAGACCCCGGGACGGTCCGGGTCGGTCCACGCGATCGGGCCGAGCAGGACGGTCATCACGCAGTCACCGCACTGCAGGTCGCGCACGGCGCACGCGTCGCAGTCGATCAGCACTGGTCTCTCCACTTCTCCGACGGCACCCTCGGCCGCACCCCAGAACCTAGACAGACCCACCGACAGAACCGCTCGGGGACAAGGGTCAGCGGTCGAGCAGCCGGACCAGGGCGATCGAGGGCACCGCCCGCGCGCCCGCGCGGACCACCCCGTCAACGACCTCCTTGTCGCTGGACACCACCACGACCGGCCGCCCCACAGGCTCGTGTCGCACCAGCCGCCGGACCACCTCATCGGCAGTCTCTCCGGTACGGCTGAACAGCATCCGCACACCGCGCGGCGCCGGCAGAGCCACCGGCACGGCTGTGTCCGAGCCGTCAAAGACCACGGTCACCTCGGCGCCGGTGCGCGCCACCAGCCCACCCAGACCGCTCAGTAGCCGACCGCGCTGGGCCTCGAGGGCGAGAGCGCCGTACCCGGTCTTGGTGACGTTGTAGCCGTCGATGACCAGGTGCGTCGTGGGGACGCCGAGCAGCGCCTCGAGCAGCGTCGGGTCGTCCGCGTGGCGCCCCTGCAGCGACGGCATCGCGGCCACCGCCGGGTAGTCGCCGGCGAGGGCATCGGCTGGGCGTCCCTCGGCCGGTGGCAGGGCCAGCTCCCGGCGCAGGCCCTGCGCCGCCCCTACGAGGGCATCGAGCAGCAGCCGCAGTCGCAGCTGGTCGTCCTGCCGGCCCTCCCGCGCGGCCGCTCTGGCCTGGGCATCCTGCCGTTCGGCATCAGCGACCCGGTCGTGCAGGACCCGATGCTCCTCGGCCCGGGAGGCCCGCAGCGCCTCCAGCTCGCCCCGCACCACCTGGAGCGCCACCTCGGCGGCCCGCTGCGCCTGCTCGGCGCGCCCGGCCCGGTCCCCCATCTCCCGGATCTTCCGTCGTACGGCGGTGAGCTCGAGTGCTGTTGCCTCGGCCTGCGTGCGGGCGGCTGCGAGCTCGCTACGGCCGGTCTCACGGACGGCGGCGAGCTGTTCGGTGAGCCGCTCGACGGCGTCGACTTGGGCGCTGCCCGCGACCGCGTCGGACCGGGCGCGAAGCTCCACCGCTGCCGCCTCGACCCGGCTCTGCCAACCGGGCGCCCGGACGACGTAGGCGACAGCGGCGACCTCCTCGACCGGAGCGGCCGGCAGAGTAGTCCCAGCCAGCAGGGCCACGACCAGCTCGGGCCGGGCCGCCTTGGCGAGGTCAGCGACCCCCTGCCGGAACACCGGGTCGCTCTCGAGCGCGACCGCCAGCGCTACCGCGCCGAGGCGCGCACGCTTAGCAGGCGTGAACCGGGCAACGGCCTTGAGCGAAGTGGGAACGAGTTCAGGGGTGAGGGCGCCGAGCCGCTCGCTCGCCAACGCAAGGACGCGGGTCCGCACCGGGCCGGGAAGCACGTCCATCGGCGGCTAGGGCGCAGCCAGCGGAGCAGAAGGTCTCGGGACGACCTCCACCGCGTCGACGGCCGAGCACCACCGACACGACACGTGCTCGA
>JAYTHM010000465.1:0-3225 GCA_043732645.1 Frankiales bacterium | reverse complement strand
GTCCTCGATCACTGGTGATGACGAGGATGGCGGCCCGCGAGGGATGGTCCTTCTCGTTCACCAGCGGGTGGTCGATCAGCGACTGCGACGCCAACGCTGACAGCACGCGGGTGATCTCACGCTCGTACGGGCGGGCCGCCTTGACGTCCGCCTGCGCCTTGGCGATGCGGGACGCGGCAATGAGCTCCATCGCCTTGGTGATCTTCTTGGTCGACTGCATCGCCTTGATCCGGCGGCGGTAGACGCTGAGCTGGGCGCCCACGACTAGTGCTCGGCGGGCTTTGGCTTGTGAGCCACGATCTTCTCCTGGCCCTCGGCGCCCTTGTCCATCGCCGCGACCGGCATGTCCTTGATCAGCGGCGTGCCGTCGCTGATCTGGAACTGCTTGGAGAAGTCGGCGACGGCCGCCTTGAGCTGCTCGATCGTGCCGTCCTCGAGCTTGCCGGTCTGCACGATGGCGTCGTAGATGCCCTGGTGCGAGCGGGAGACGTAGTCGAGAAACTCAGTCTCGAAGCGGCGTACATCCCCGACCGGGACGATGTCGACGTAGCCGTTAGTGCCGGCCCAGATCGAGACGACCTGGCGCTCCACGGCGTAGGGCGTGAACTGACCCTGCTTGAGCAGCTCCACGAGGCGCTGACCGCGGTCCAGCTGGGCCTTGGAGGCCTTGTCCAGGTCGGAGGCGAAGGCCGAGAAGGCCTCCAGCTCGCGGTACTGGGCAAGGTCGAGGCGCAAGCGGCCGGAGACCGCCTTCATGGCCTTGATCTGCGCGTTACCACCGACGCGGGACACCGAGATGCCAACGTTGATGGCGGGTCGCACACCGGAGTTGAACAGGTCGGACTGCAGGAAGATCTGACCGTCGGTGTTGGAGATGACGTTGGTCGGGATGAACGCCGAGACGTCGTTGCCCTTGGTCTCGACGATCGGCAGGCCGGTCATCGAGCCGCCACCGAGCTCGTCCGACAGCTTCGCGCAGCGCTCGAGCAAACGGGAGTGCAGATAGAAGACGTCTCCGGGGTAGGCCTCACGGCCCGGCGGGCGACGCAGCAGCAGCGAGATCGCGCGGTAGGCGTCGGCCTGCTTGGACAGGTCGTCGAACACGATGAGGACGTGCTGGCCCTGGTACATCCAGTGCTGGCCGATGGCTGAGCCGGTGTAGGGAGCGAGGTACTTCAGGCCGGCCGGCTGCGAGGCCGGGGCGGCAACGATCGTGGTGTACTCCAGCGCGCCGGACTCCTCAAGGCGACCGACGAGTTCAGCGATCGTGGACGCCTTCTGACCGATGGCGACGTAGATGCACTTGACCTGCTTGTTCGGGTCACCGCTCTTCCAGTTGTCGCGCTGGTTGATGATGGCGTCGAGCGCCACCGCGGTCTTGCCGGTCTGGCGGTCACCGATGATGAGCTGGCGCTGTCCACGACCGACCGGCGTCATGGCGTCGACGGCCTTCAGACCGGTCTGCAGCGGCTCCGTGACGGGCTGGCGCTGGACGACCGTGGGGGCCTGAAGCTCCAGGATGCGGCGACCCTCGGCCACGATCTCGCCCTTGCCGTCGAGCGGGTTGCCGAGCGGGTCGACCACCCGGCCGAGGAAGCCGTCGCCCACAGGAGCGGACAGCACCTCGCCGGTGCGGCGGACCTCCTGGCCCTCCTCGATGTGCTGGGCGTCACCGAGGATGACGCAGCCGATCTCGCGCTCGTCGAGGTTCAGGGCCAGGCCGAGCAGGCCACCCTTGAACTCGAGCAGCTCGTTGGTCATGCAGGCCTGCAGGCCCTCGACGCGGGCAATGCCGTCGCCGGTCTCGATGACCCGCCCGACCTCCTCGCGCGTGGTCTCCGGCGTGTACGACGAGACATAGCGCTCGATCGCCTCGCGGATCTCCTCCGGGCGGATGCTGAGCTCCGTCATGACCCCTGCTCTCTTCGTGCGTCTTTGGTGAGTGAAGCTGTGGAAGTGGACTAGCTGAGGCCACGGCGGGCCTCGGCCAGCCGGTGCCTGGTGGAGCCGTCGATGACCTCGTCGCCGACGTGGACGACGACGCCCCCGACGACCTCCGGGTCGACCTCGACCAGGAGCTGGACGGCCCGGCCGAGCTGGGCACTCAGCGAAACAGCGAGCCGCTCCCGCTGCGTATCGTCGAGCGGCACAGCGGTCGTGACCGTCGCGAGTGTCCGCGACCGGACGTCGGCAGCCAGGTCGGCGTACGCCTCGAGACCGTCCTCGAGGGTGCGGCCGCGGGGGGTGACCACGAGGACCTCGGTGATGCGCTTGGTCGCGTCGGTGACTTTGCCGTCGAGCAGCCCGTCGAGCAGGGCCTGCTTGCGCTCGGTGGCCAGGCCGTGGTCGGTGAGGACCGCCCGCAGCTCGGGCTCGCGGGAAACCGTGCGGGCGAAGCGGAACAGCTCGTCCTCGGTGCGGTCGAGCGTGCCGTCGGACTCGGCGACCAGGAACAGGGCCGTGACCCCGAGCACCTCGACAGCGTCGACCAGGTCGCGTGGGGAGCTCCAGCGCTGCGCCACGGCGTCCTTGAGCAGCCCGAGCGGGAGCGCTTCGAGCTGGCTGCCGAACAGCCCGATGACGAGCTCCTGCTTGGCGGCCGGCGGCAGCGCCGGGTCACCGAGGGTACGGCGCAGGTTGCCCTCGCGATCGAGCAGGCGCACGACCGACAGCAGGCCCTCCGCGACACCGCTGAGACCAGCGGCGTCGGGGACCTCGGCCGCGAGCGCCTTCAGGCGTGCCCGGACCGAGGTGAGAGCCTCGCGGCTTGCTCCCTGCATCAGGCCGACGTCCCGTTCTGGGACTGCTCGAGCTCGGCGAGGAAGCGGTCGACGACGCGACGCTGACGCTCCTCGTCGGCAAGGGACTCACCGACGACCCGCTCGGCAAGCTCGACCGCAAGGCGGCCGATCTCCCCGCGCAGCTGGGTGACGACCTGCTGCCGCTCGGCGACGAGCTGTTCCTCACCGCGAGCGGTGATGCGGGCCGCGGTGTCCCGCGCCTCCGCCGTCAGCTCATCGACGATCGCCTTGCCCTGCTCGCGGGCCTCGTCACGGATGCGCGCGGCCTCGGCCCGTGCCTCCGCGAGCTGCGCCTTGTACTGCTCGAGGGCAGCGTTGGCCTCGGCCTGGGCGGCCTCCGCCCGCTTGAGCCCACCCTCGATGGCGTCCGTGCGGGCACGGAACGCCTCCTCCATCTTCGGGAAGACCGAGCGCGCCAGGACGA
>JAYTHM010000464.1:0-3227 GCA_043732645.1 Frankiales bacterium | reverse complement strand
TGCTCAACGAACCGCGCACGCCACTTGCCCACCGTCGCCTGGGCACACCCCAGCTCAGCTGCGACCGTCTTGTTGTCCGAACCGGACCCTCAGGCCAGCACGATCCGAGACCGCAAGGCCAAAGCCTGCGAAGACTTACGCCGACGGGCCCACCGCTGGAGCTGATCACGCTCCTCATCAGCCAGCTCCAGTACTGCTGCCTTGGGACGTGCGCGAGATGGCATCGACCAGTTGAGCAACTGTTCCTGCGAATTTCAGGCGCAGAACGCTAACCGACAGCGTTGAGGGCTGTGAGGACCCGTGCCTGTAGCTCGCGGAGCACGGCTTTGTGCCGATTTGGGTCGGTGGTTGTCGTGTCTCGCCAGTGGGCCAGGTCGGCATGGAGCCATCGCAGGAAGGTGAGCTCAGCCAGTTTTGTTTCAGCGATGAAGTGACTGGCTGCCGTGGTGATGTGCAGTCGCCCTGGGAAGGGGCCTCCGGTGTCTAGGAAGTCGTCCAGCATCAGTAGGCACTCGTCGATTTCGGACACGAGGTCTGTGTGTCGTTGCAGGACCCGGGTTCGGAGTGCATGCAGGTCGCTTTGGTCAGCGAAGGTGAGCCGCAACATGAACTCACTGTTGATCACGGTTGGGGCAACGGGTTGCAGGAGCCACTGGCGCAAGAGCTGTCGGCCTGCTGGGGTGGCTTGCCAACGCTGCCCTGCTCGGCTTCCTTGCTCCGGGTCGAGCGACTCCACTAGCCCCTTCGCTGCCAGGCGAGCGGGTTCGCCGAGAAGCAGGCGACGGCTGCTGCCCCAGACGTGTCCGAGGGCTCGCCGGGTTTGCACGGCCAGGCCGTAGGCAGTCATCGGCGCGGTGGCCAGCAGGCCCAGTACGGCAAGGGAGTTGGTCGACGGAAGCTTGGAAGTCTCGGTTGTCTCCCTTTGGCCGGGTGTGCCCACGGCGTTGTCAGCAGAGGTTGACTGCGGCCCTTTTTTTCGACGGTCCGGCACCTTGCGCCTCCTGACTTTATGGTGCAGCGTGCACCTCAGCAGTGCGGTGCAAACTGCACTCTAGTGGGGAGGATGGCATGGCGATTGCCGCCACGACTGCTGCAGAACTCGAGGACCGGACCGAGCGAGCGTTCGCCCAGTTCACGAAACTGCTTCGCACCGTCGAACCCGATGCGCCTCTGAAGACGGGCTCGTGGACCAGTTGGGATGTCGCCGCCCACCTGTTGACAGTGCTGACCCGTTACACCCGCAGGGACTTCGCGGTAAGGGACGGCCTGGCGGCCACGGCCGAGGCGCTCACGACCAACAACGCTCGCGATTTGCGTGCCCTCGGCGACGTGGACATGGCAGAGCTTCTGCGGCGGCTGGACAGCGAGTTTGACGCCTACCGGAAGGTCGACCTCCCGCTCGAGCAGCTGTTCCCCTTCCACGGCATGCAGCTGATCGACGGTGCTGGGGCCCGCTCGAACATGCTTGGTGAACTGCTCATCCACGGCTACGACCTCGCCTCCAGCACCAGCCGTGCTTGGCCGCTGCAGCAGCGAGACCTGCTGCTGGTCCTCAACGGCGCGCTGCAGGTCGCCGGCGCTTGGCTGAACACCGACAAGGCCGACGGACTGCAGCTGGATGTGGCGCTCCACATCCGCGGTGGCCATCCGCAGATCCTGAACATTGCCGACGGCGTCGGCATCGTTCGAGACCGGCTGCCATCAGACCGACCGGACTCCGTCATCAGCAGTCCTGCCGTCCCGCTCGCGCTGCTGCTCTACGGGCGGCTCACCCTCCCCACCGCCATCCGGCGAGGAGTCCTCATCACCGGCGGCAAGCGTCCCTGGACCGGCCTGCGCGTTCCGAACCTATTCCTACCCATCTAGAACCCAACACCTCGAACCCAAACCCGTCTCAGGCAAGCTCCGCTCACACCAGACAAGGACAAAACGATGACCGCAGGAACACTCCCGTCGATGGCTGAGGTCGCAGACGCCCACGAGGCCGGCGAGGCCGCACACGACGCAGCAGGCGTCGCCGCGAGCTTCAGCGAGAACGGTGTGCTGGACCCCAAGCCAACCGGAGCGACCTTCACCGGACGCGCAGCGATCCAAGCCTGGTATGAGGACCTGTTCACGGCCTTTCCCGACATCACCCCTGAGCTCGTCAAGCGTCATCAGGACGGGAACACCCTGATCGACGAGGTCATCTTCAAGGGCACCCACCAAGGACCGTTCATCGGCATCCCGGGCACCGGCAAGCCCGTTGAAGTCCCGGCCAACGTCATCTACGAGTTCGCCGACGGCGCGATCATCCGCGAGTCGGCCTACTGGGACGTCGCCACCATGCTCATCCAGATGGGTCTTCTCCCCGCCCCCGCAGCCTGAACAGGCCACACCGACGGTCACGGCAGGCAGGGACGGCCGCCGTCCAAGGCCCCGGCCAGACGTCCAGCAACCCCCGTTTCGCTTGATCTCCTCAAGCGGCCCGCCCGTCAAACACACGGACTGCCTTCCTCGCCCAGTCATCCCAAAAACGATGGGACCTTCAGTGCCTGCCATCAGTGAGAGCATCATCATCAAGCGCACCCCCGAAGCGGTCTACCGCTACATCATCGACGTCACGAACCAGCCCCTGTGGGAGAAGCTCGTTCTGTCCGTGTCACCCGATGACGACCAGACGACAGTGCACGAAGGCAGTCGACTGACCTACCGGATGCGCGCCCCCGGGGGCCTTCCCTACCGAGCGACCAGCGTCATCTCCAACCTCGTCGCCCCCGAACGCGGCACCTACACCACCACATCGAAGCTCGGGAACTTCCGCGGGTCCTACCTCACCAAGACTCACCCAGACGGCACCGAGTTCACCCACGAGATCGACATCGCCGCAGACACCAACCCCATCCTCGCCGCCACCATCCGCGCCACCTTCCCACTGATCCGTCGCGACGTCCGCAGCGGACTCGAAGCACTCCGACGCAACCTAGAAACCCCGAGCAGCTAGCCGCCACCTTCACGTCCTACAGGTCTCGAACGCTCGCTCATCGGCCGCCATAAAACCGCCCGGACTATGCGCCTACCCGAATGGCTATGCGTCGCCGCTGCCCCGACCATGGGCCCGCCGTCGGCTCTGATCGGCGCAGCTGACAGCGGAGAGAACGCCGTTACTCGTCAGCCCGTTTTGATGGCAAGGTGCCGCTCTTCGATGTCCGGCCGACGACGCTGCTGAGGTGAAGACTCGTCGTTAG
>JAYTHM010000463.1:0-3228 GCA_043732645.1 Frankiales bacterium | reverse complement strand
GGAAAGGCCCTGTCATATCGGCCGTCACCCGCCGTGTCCGAATCTGCGCCCGGCTTCAACGCGGTCACCAGCACGCTCGAAAACGCGGCACGCTTCACCGGGTTCTCGATGTGCTGGGCAAGGCGGTCCCGGATCTGCTGGACCGTCTCCCGACGTAGGCGCACTCGCCGCGGCTCACCGCTACGTAGATCGCGCGCCGCACCGTGATCCGCGGGACTTCGCCGTCCGGCGGGTACGGGTGTAGGACCCACGGGTCATGACCGCGCTGGAGCTCGGCCAGGTACTCCGACAGGAGGTGTCCTCCAGCTTCCGTTCGGGTCGATCTCAACCGACCGTGCTTGGTTCAGGTGACCCGCCAGGTGATTCGCACGCTGTTGGGGTCGAACTGGCCGGTGCTGCTGCGTTGGGTCACGCGGTCAAGGGTGACCTCGACCAGTAGGGCGATGACTTTGCGCTTGCGGGCCAGGGGTAGTGCGTCCCAGTGTTCGGCGATGTTGGGGGTGGCTAGGTCGTGCAGGTCGGGTGCGGTGCTTGAGGCGCGCAAGTGGGTTTCGAAGGCGGCGAGTTGGGGGCGGAGTTTGGTGCTGACCCGGGCGAACTGTTGGGCGTCGATGATGTCGTCGCTGTACTGGTCGGCGGCTAGGTCGAGCTTGGCGCGCAGCGTGGCGGTCTTGGCGCGTAACTTCTCGGTTTCGTGGTTGCGGTTGTCGTGGAACAACGCCAGAGCATCTGGTTGGGCGAGGCGGGCCAGGACGACCTGGGTCACGAGGTCATCGACGGCAGTGAGGTTGCGGCGTACGTGTGAGCCGTTGTTGCAGATGTAGCTCGTTGACCGACGTGAGCTGTCCGGGAGCACCCGTAATGGTCCTCCGCACACCCCGTACGTGGCGATGCCGCTGAGTAGGTACTTGATGGCGTTGCTGCGGTTGGTGCGCCGGGCTGGGTCGCGCATGATCGCGACCAGCCGGGTGTGGATGTCGTCGTCGAACACCCGGTCCCAGTCCCCGACGCCGACGACCTTGCCTTGATGGACGCGGCGGCAGGCGTTGCGTTCCCGTAGCAGCAGCGAGTGCATGATCGTGATGCTCCAGGTTCCTTGACTGGGCGCTGGGATGGCCTGCGTGTTGAGCCGGCCGATGATGCTGGTCAGGCTGTCGCCGGCCAGCACCGCCACGGCGGCGTCCCGCAGCACAAGGGTCTGCTGGGGGTGCAGCACGTTGCGGTACCCGGTGAACCGTCCTTGGGTGTCCAGGGTCGGTTCGCGTTGCCACCCGTAGGCGATCTGACCGACTGAGGCGCCCTGCTCAGCGAGCTCGGCCATCTTGGCCTTCACCCGGCGGCTGAGCTGTTCGGTCTCATGACGGGCCACGTTGCCCTTGATCTGGGCCGTGAGTCGACCCTGCGGGGTCGCCAGGTCAATCTCCCCACCCACCGACGCCAAAGCGATGCCGCGCTTTTCTGTGAGGTCCACGACGTCTTCGAGCTCCCGCGGGGTGCGGGTGAGCCGGTCCACGTCTCAGACCAGCAGCGCATCGAAGGTGCCGCCACTCAGCTTGGCCATCAGCGCGATGTAAGCCGGTCGGGGCTTGCTGTTGCTGGCACTGACGTCGTTGTCGATGAACTCCTCAGCGATCACCCAGCCCTTGCGCTTGGCCAAGGCCCGACAGTCCTTGAGTTGGCGCTCCACCCCCAGCCCGGTGTCGTGCTGGTCCAGGGAGATCCGCGCGTACACCGCCGACTTCGTTGTCACCCGAAAACGGTAGGACTAACTGTTCTTATGGTTGCGGGCTTTCACGTGGCGAGCCATCCGGGTCGGCAGTGCGTAGCTCCCACTCTGCGCCGGAGTCGCCTCGACCTTGGTGGTGAGCATCCTGCTCAGCGCAGCCCACAGCGCGCGGTCGGACCAGGCGGGCGGCTCTGAGGCGGCCGTCTCCGGCACGGCCAGCGGGGTTGCGGAGCCACCCGAGCAGCCCGAAAAGGACCACCCCCCCGCGGGTGGAGCGACGTCAGCGCTCGGACGTTCACGAGCTGCACCGAAGCGAGGCAGCCCTGCCCGCCGGCGCCGAACGGGCGGCTGCTTGCCGCGCCGCGTACCGTAAAGTTGCGCATCGACAAACCCCCCACACAGGCCCGACCCCGGAGGAGCCCTACGGTGACGGTGATGGCTGCCGCATCGGTGCGGACCGTCGCGGTGTCGCTCGCGGGCCTACGGCGCCATCGGGGCAACGTCCTCGCCACCGACGACGTGTCTCTTGAGGTCCTCACGGGTGAGGTCTTCGGTCTGCTGGGTCCCAACGGGGCCGGCAAGACGACCCTGGTGCGCCAGCTTGTCGGCGTACTCCGACCCGAGGCCGGCCGGGTCGCGTTGCTGGGACAGGACGTCACCGCCGACCCGCGCGCCGCCAGCCGTCTGCTGGCCTACCTCGCGCAAGACGAGCCTGCCCTCAATGAGCTGCCCGTCGGGTTGGCGGTGGAGACCACCGGCCGGCTCCGTGGCCAGTCCCGTCGCGACGCCCGCGCGCAGACAGCGGACCTGCTTGACGAGCTGGGCCTTGCGGACGTGCAGGAGCGGCCGCTGACCAAGCTGTCCGGCGGCCAGCGCCGGCTCGCCCAGGTCGCGGCCGCACTGATCGCCGACCGGCCGCTTCTGGTGCTCGACGAGCCCACCACCGGCTTGGACGCCCTCGCCCGCCGGGCGGTCTGGGAGGTCCTGCGCAGGCGTCGTACCGAGGCGGGGGTCACCGTCGTACTCGTGACTCACAACGTGCTGGAGGCCGAGCAGGTCCTTGACCGGGTTGCCGTGCTGGACCGTGGCCGGGTCATCGCCTGCGACACCCCGGGGCGGCTGAAGGCGCTGGTGTCCAACGACGTCCGGCTGGAGCTGGTGTGGCGCGCCGAGCCGCCTCTGGGCGAGCCCGCCGTCGCCGCGCTGCTCGCCCGCTCCGAGGTCGACGGCCGTCGCTGGAGCGCTCGAATGCCGGCCGCGGACGCCCGCGAGGCCCTCGGTCGCCTTACCGCCGGACCCGCGCTCGCCGCCCTTGACGACTTCACCCTCGCCACGCCCACCCTCGAGGACGTCTACCTCTCGTTGGGTGGTCGTGCCCACGACCTGGAGCGCTCGTGAGCGCCTTCCTCGCCCTGTACGTCGGGCAGGTCAGCCGGGCCCGCGCGGCCCGCGGGCCGCTGCTGTTCGTGGCCACCCTGCAGTCCGTGGGGATCATGCTGCTG
>JAYTHM010000462.1:0-3236 GCA_043732645.1 Frankiales bacterium | reverse complement strand
TCGGACGGATCCGGGCCGGGCGTCAGATCACCCCCTCCGGGGCGCCGCAACCACCCTCGGGCAGCGGTGGGTGCTCGGTTATCAGCTTGCCCATGAGGTGCCGTAGCTGCTCCAGCTCGGTCTCGGTCAGGCGCGACGTGACGTGCTCACAGACCCCGCGCAGGTGGGTCGGGGCGGCCGAGCGCAGCCGGCCCGCTCCCGCCTCGGTGAGGACGGCGTGGGTGCCTCGGGCGTCGTTGGGGCAGGCCGCCCGGCTCACCAGTCCCTCCCGCTCCAGACGGTCCACCAGCCGCGTCAGGCCAGAGCGTGAGAGCAGGACCCGGCCCGCGAGGTCGGTCATCCGCAGCCGGCAGTGCGGCGCCTCCGCGAGCTGCAGCAGAACGTCGTACGACGCGAGCGGAAGGTCCTGCTCGGCGACCAGCTCCGCCTCGAGCGTGTGGGTGATCTGAGCGTGCGCGCGCAGGAACGAACGCCAGGCACCAAGCTCGGTCTCGGTGAGCGCGACGGTGGTGGCCATGGCACCCATTCTAGTTGTCGGAGCAACGGTAGGTAACGTTTTGTTCGTGCGCAGCGCCAAGGACTTCTTCCGCCCCCTCGCCGTCGGTGCCCCGGCACCCCTGTCTGAGATCCCGTGGTCTCCCTCGCGGATGATCCACTTCTTCGATCCCTCGAGCGAGAAGATGGTCGCGAAGCTCCCCGACCTGGCCACCAAGGTCGACGTTCTCCTGGGCAACCTCGAGGACGCGATCTCGGCCTCGAACAAGGAGGCGGCCCGGGCCGGGCTGGTCAAGGTCGCAAAGACCGTCGAGCTCGGCGACTGCCAGCTATGGACCCGCGTCAACGACCTCGGCAGCCCCTGGGTCCTCGATGACCTCACGACGCTGGTCACCGAAGCCGGCGACAAGATCGACGTGATCATGGTCCCGAAGGTCGAGGGACCCGAGGACATCCACTACGTCGACCGGCTGCTCGCCCAGCTCGAGGCCAGGGCCGGCCTCACGCGGCCACTGATGGTGCACGCCATCCTCGAGACCGCCCAGGGCGTCGCGAACGTCGAGCAGATCTGCGCCGCATCGCCTCGCATGCAGGGCATCTCGCTCGGCCCGGCCGACCTCGCCGCCAACCGCCGCATGAAGACGACCCGCGTCGGTGGCGGCCACCCCGGTTACCTCGTCCGGGAGGACCCCGACGGCGACAAGCCCCGCCCGACCTACCAGCAGGACCTGTGGCACTACACGGTCGCGCGGATGGTCGACGCCTGTGCCGCCAACGAGATCTTCCCGTACTACGGGCCGTTCGGTGACATCAAGGACGAGCTTGCCTGCGAGGACCAGTTCCGCAACGCCTACCTGCTCGGCTGCGTCGGCGCATGGTCGCTGCACCCGGTCCAGGTCGAGATCGCCAAGCGGGTCTTCTCCCCCACCCCCGATGAGGTCGCCTGGGCCCGGCGGGTCGTCGAGGCCATGGGTGAGGACGGCCGCGGCGCGGTCATGCTCGACGGCAAGATGCAAGACGACGCCACCTTCAAGCAGTGCAAGGTCGTGCTCGAGCTCGCCACCCGCCTCGCCGCCCGCGACGCTGACCTCGCCGTCGCCTACGGCCTCTGACCCCACCCCCTGACCCCTTGCGTCCCAGACCCCACGCCTGACGCTCGGAGCAATTCCTAGGACGCAAGGAGATCGAAGAGTGACCAGCGTGCTGCGGTCGGTGCTGTACATGCCCTCGAGCAACCAGCGGGCGCTCCAGAAGGCCAAGACGTTGGCCGCCGACGCGATCATCTTCGACCTCGAGGACGCCGTCGCCCCCGACGCCAAGCAGGGTGCCCGCGACAACGCCGTCGCTGCCGTCCAGAGCGGTGCGTACGGCAACAAGACGCTGACGATCCGCTGCAACGGCCTCGGCACCCCCTGGGGTGCAGCCGATCTCGTGGCGGCGACGGCCGCACAGCCGGATGCGATCGTGGTCCCCAAGGTCAGCGGCGCAAAGCACCTGCGGCAGATCACGGCCATCACGGGCGACACCCCGATCTGGGCGATGGTGGAGACCCCGGCGGCGTTGTTCGCGATCCGTGAGATCTGCCACACACCTCAGGTCAGTGTGCTCGTCATGGGCACCAACGACCTCGTGAAGGAGCTGCGGGCGGCCATGGTCCCAGGTCGCCACCCGCTGCTCGCACACCTGGCGAGGGCCCTGTTGGGTGCCCGCGACGCCGGCAAGTTGATTCTCGACGGTGTCTACAACGATGTGAAGGACGAGCAGGGATTTCGGGCAGAGTGCCTCCAGGGCAAGCAGATGGGCTTCGACGGCAAGACGCTGATCCACCCCGGCCAGGTCGAGACGACCAACCAGACGTGGGCCCCCAGCAAGAGCGAGGTCGAGCATGCTCACAAAGTCATCGAGGCGTTCGCCGACGCAGAGCGCGACGGTCGCGGCGTCGTGACCGTCGACGGCCGCATGGTCGAAAACCTCCACCGCGACATCGCCCTGCAGGTGCTGGCCACCGTCGACGCGATCGCGGCGCTGTCCTGACCGCTCCCGACCGACGCCATGCCGCGCTGGCCCTGTTGACAGAGCGCGGAGCTGACCGCATCGCGCATCCCGGCGGCACGTTGCTGGCTCACCTGGTCCGGGTCGCCGACCGGTTGGGGACCTACAGCGCGGACGAGCAGCTGCAGCTGGCCGGCCTGACGCACGCGGCGTACAGCACGGACGGCTTCGACACGGCTCTGCTCGACACCAACGAGCGGGCCTTGCTCGTCGAGGCGATCGGCACCCAGGCGGAGGCCCTGGTCTACCGGTACGGCGCGACGGACCGTCGTGCGTTCTACCGCCAGCTCGACCAGCGGCTGGTCGTCTGGACCGACCGCTTCACCGGCCGCAGCGTGACCCTCGACCCCCCCGACGTCGCCCCCCTCATGACCCTCACCGTCGCCAACGAGCTCGATGTCATCGAGCAGTCAGAGCAGCTGCGCGAGCAGTACGGCACCTCGTTGGCTGACCTGTTCATACGGGCCCGCGCGGTACTGCCCGACGGGGCCTGGGCAGACGTGGTCCAGACGCTGAGACTGCCCGACGGCACGTAGGCTTGGCTCATCATGGCTGCCACCTCACCTGTCACCGCTGACGCGCTCGCCGCTGCCCTTGCCACCGTCGAGGACCCCGAGATCCGCCGGCCGATCACTGAGATCGGGATGGTGAAGTCCGCCACGGTCGACGCCGACGGCACTGCCCGGATC
>JAYTHM010000461.1:0-3240 GCA_043732645.1 Frankiales bacterium | reverse complement strand
CACGCTCAGGTCGCCGTTGTCCACGACAGCCGCAATCGCAGCGCGGACAGCGCTCCTGAGGTCGGCGGGATTCACGCTTACGAGGTTACAGGGAAGCAGCCACCTACTATCTGTGCTGGTGCGGTGTACCTGCGCGCACGACTGCCTGCCTCTCGGCACACCCTCACGACACACCCTGGATGGACTTCCTTGATGGCCAAGCGCAACGACCCTGTCGCCCGTGCCCGAGGGCGCAAGCCTCCGCCGGTGAAGAAGCCCTTCCCCGTCGGCTTCGCTGTCGGGTGCGCCGTCCTCGCCGCGCTGCTGGTCGGGGTCATCGTGTTCGCTGCCATGAACCAGGGCCTGGGCGACAAGTCGAGCCTGAAGTACGCAGAGCACCAGATCAGCGGCCTGCAGGTCAGGCACGGGCAGGGCCGCAACCACGTCGAAGGTGCCGTCGCCTATCCCGACCAGGCCAATATCCCGCCGGACGGCGGCAACCACAACGCCAACCCCCAGTCCTGCCAGGTTTACACGGCCGCCGTCGCCAACGAGCACGCGGTCCACTCCCTCGAGCACGGCGCCGTCTGGGTGACCTACAACCCGAAGACCGCCGCGACTGGTGATGTCGCGGCCCTCAAGAAGCTCGTCGACGGCAACCCTTACCGGATGCTCTCGCCGTACCCGGACCTGAAGAGCCCGATCAGCCTGCAGGCCTGGGGCGAGCGAATCTTCGTCGACAAGGCCTCCGACAGCCGCGTGAAACAGTTCCTTGACCTGTTCACCAAGGGCCCGCAGACCCAGGAGGTCATCGCCACCTGCGTGGGCACCACCCAGACCGGTCCGGTCACTGCGGCCGCGCCGGCCCCCACCGCCAGGCCGTCAGCCACCCCCACCAAGAAGTAGTCGCAGCCCAGCCTGTACGTCGGCTGGCTCAGGCCTCGGGAAGGCCCGCCAGCCGTCGTACCGTGGCGATCAGCTCGTCGGGGTCGAAGGGCTTCGTCAGGTAGGCATCGACACCGATCCGGCCGCCGCGCTGCAGGTCCGCCTCCTGGGCGCGCGCCGACAGCAGGACGACCTTGATACCCGCCGTCGTCGCGTCCGCGCGCAGCCTGCTCGCGGCCTCCCAGCCGTCCAGGCGCGGCATCATGATGTCGAGCGTGATGACATCAGGCATAACCACCTTCACCTTGTCCAGACAGTCCTGGCCGTCGACGGCGGTCATCACGTCGAAGCCCTCGAGCTCGAGGTTGACTGTGATGAGCTGACGGATGACGTCGTCGTCGTCCACCACGAGGACCCGACCCAGGCTGCCTGACACGCTGAGAAACCTACACACCGCGGCGTGCCCTTGGGCATGAACTCGCTGCCCTCGCCCAGCCCGCTCCTGCTAACATTTCCCACTGAGCCCCCGTAGCTCAGGGGATAGAGTGCTTCCCTCCGGAGGAAGAAGCGCAGGTTCGAATCCTGCCGGGGGCACTGCTAAAGCTGCAGGTCAGAAGGCTTTTTCGCCCGAACAGAGGTCCGGATTGGCCAGATTCTGGCCAGATGAACGGGTCAAACGCGGAGACTGCGCGCCCGTGACGGGCCGGTGCTGCGCGGCGCCTCGCGGAGCTGCTCGTCCAGCGCTTTACCGCGAACGGCCGGGCCGGGTTCCGACCTGCCCCGTCCCGAGCACCCCCGACGGCGACGCCCGAGCCAGTTGACGACGCCCGGCCCCGCCCGCCTTGCTTGTTCAGAGGTAGTTCTGCACAGTGGTCCCATGGGTGCTCACGCCGCCATCGAGCCCATGCCGCTTGCCGGCTTCATCCGCGACTGCGCGAACGTCCTGGACCAGGTAGAGGCAGCCGACGCGGAGGTCGTGCTTGAACGTCGCTCCGGGCGTGCCTCTTTCGTGGTCGCACCACTGCGGCGAGTCCAGAGCGACCGGCACGCCGTGGAGGCCGTCACGCGCGTGCTGCGGCACGCTTTGGAGGACAAGGCGCTGGAGAAGAGCTTGGCTACGGGCATCCTGGAGACCTTCCCCTGGGTGACGTTCCTGCCGGCCGCCGAGCGCACGGACTTTGCGAGCGCCGTGCTCGAGACACTGCGCGGCTGCGCCGCCCTCGGCCGCTTCACCGCGTTCGAAGACCTGGTCGACTCGTGGCGCGTGACGGCCGAGATCTGGTCCGACCCTGCCTCGGCACGCCGCCTCCTCGCTCCGATTGTGGCGCCCCACGGCGAAGCGGTGGCCGGCCCCGTGGCCTCCTGAGTGGCTCCTAAACGCGGAGAGGCCGTTGCGCCTCCTGCCGCCGATCAGGAGTACGAGATCAGGTTCGGCACCTCCGCGGCCGCGGCGCAGTGGCCCGAACTGTGCAAGCGGTTCACCGGCAACTGCCGGGAAGCCTGGGACAGCCTGCGGACCTGGCCGCTCACGCGCTCGCCCAAGCAGAAGCCTCTGCCGGGCCGCCTCGCGACGCGATCTATCAGTGGCATGGACCTGCCGCAGTGGCAGTTCGACATCAGCTCCGGAGCCCGGCTCGTCTACTGCGTGGACGAGAAGACGGGGACGGTGTGGCTGGTGGACGTGAGCGCCGCGCACCCAGGCGCGACCGTGGCCAAGGGCGAGCAAAGTTCAGCCAACCGCTGACATCGCACCCCACCGGCCCGGTGCCTGCTCAAGGAGCATGGTCAGGATGCTCGCCGGGGCCCCGGCGCAACCCGGACGTTGAGCCGTCAGGATGCCTGGTGGTTGGGTTCTTGCCGACTGGCGGTGATGTAGGCGTCGAAGTCGTTACTGTCGATGCGGATGTGCTTGCCGAGCTTGATGACGGCGATGCGGCGCTCGTCGGTGGTCGCGGTCGTGATGGTCTTGCAGCGGCTGGAGGGCCTGTCGGATCGGGAGGCGGTCGACCGGTTCGCCTTCGATGCCCGTTGGCGGTGTGCCGTTGGCGTCGGCGGCTATGGCGGGGACGGGTGGGTGAGGTTCGCGCACACGGTGCTGGTCGACATGCGGGCTCGGCTCGCGGCCTCGACTGATCCGCGGCGCCTGTTCAGGGTGACGTTGGAGGCGGCGGGTAAGGCTGGGCTGGTCGGGGCGAAGCGGGCGTTGGATTCCACGCCGTTGTATGACGCGGTCGCCACGATGGATACGATCACGCTGATCCGGTCGGCGATCCGGGGTGTGTTGACGCAGGCCGGCCTGGAGCCCGAAGCGCAGCTCCGGGCCGTGCTGAGCAGCGGCGATGAGTACGCCAGCAAGGCCAAGCCGCAGATCGCGTG
>JAYTHM010000460.1:0-3241 GCA_043732645.1 Frankiales bacterium | reverse complement strand
GTCGGTTCTGGCCGCTCGGCCCGTCGCCACCAGCAGCCGCTCACCACTCACGGTGCTGCCGGTGTTGGTTGTCACGCTCACCAGACCCACGGTGTCGTGCGAAACGGCGGTGGCGCGTTCCTCGACGACAGTGATGCCGCTGCGCGCGAACGCCTCTCGCATGACGTCGGCCAGCTCCGGTTCGGTGTGCGGCGCGAGCCGCCCGACCAGCGTGACCCGGGTGCCGAGTCCGGCGAACACCTGGGCCTGCTCCATCCCGACATAGCCGCCCCCGATCACCACCAGCGACTCCGGCAGGACGGTCAGCTCCATCACTGTGGTCGACGTGAGGTAGTCCACCCGGTCCAGGCCCGGCAGGTCGGGGACGGCCGGGACGCTGCCCGTCGCGATCACGTAGGCCGCAGCGGGGAGCGGCTCACCGTCCACGAACAGCAGGTCCGGGCTCGCGAAGGCCGCCTGTCCGGTGCGGATCTCAAAGCCGTGGGCGGCAGCGACGTCGACGTACTTCGCCTGCCGCATCGCCGTGACGAGTCGGTCCTTCTGCGCGATGACCGACGCCAGGTCGACCGGCCCGGCGCTCGTGGGGATTCCTCCGAACGAGCTGTGCAGGGCGTGCTCGCGCTGACCGCTCGCCGCAAGCAGGGCCTTGCTCGGAACACATCCGACGTTGAGGCAGGTCCCTCCGATCACGCCCCGCTCGACCAGGACGACGGACCGTCCCTGCGACCGTGCGTAGATGCCTGCGGACATCGCTGCTCCACCCGATCCGACGACGACCAGGTCCAGTTCGCTGCTCATGCACGGACCGTAAAGGCTCCTCTGCGGTGGAGGGTCAAGTCGTACGCTCATGCCATGCGCATCGGGGACCTCGCCAGCCGTACCGGACTGACCGTCAAGACCCTGCGTTTCTACGAGCAGGCCGGGGTCCTGCCCGCGGCCGCGAGGCTCCCCTCGGGCTACCGCCACTACGACGACAGCGCCCTCGTCCGTCTCCGGTTCGTCAAGGCCGCCCAAGCCGCCGGCCTGACTCTCAGCGAGATCAGGCAGGTCATCGCCGTCCGTGAAGACGACGGCCCGCCGTGCCAGCATGTCATCGGACTGCTCAACGCCCACGCCACCGACCTCGACCAACGCCTTGCCGAGCTCACCGCGCTGCGCGCCGACATCGGCCACCTCAGGGACAGGGCCAGCACGCTGGACCCCTCGACCTGCGACCCCGCCGGGATCTGCCACATCATCCCGACCTAGCGACCCATGTGAACGGGACTGCCTGACGCCACCGGGGTGGCCCAGTAGAGCCCCCGGCGCATGGGACGCGCCAGTTGCGCGGCAGTCCATTGCCACCGCGATGTACATCGATCGGGTAACCGGGTCCCTGGCTGGCCAAGCGCACGACCTCGGTGTCCAAGACCGTGGCCCATGCACGCGACGAGATCTTTCGCGTGGAGCAAAACATCCACTTCTGCCGCCAGGCGCATCGTCTGGTTGCAGTCAGATCAGCGAGACGATGATGTCGAGCAAGACCACGATGATCCACAGGCTGATCGGTAGGCTGAAGGCCGTTGCATAGGCGCGCCAGGCGGGTCGCCGGCGCAGCACGGCAGCGGCGAGGAGCGCGGCGAGCAACGATGCTCCCACGAGGGCGCTGGAGTGGAAGAGCCTGGCAAGTCCTACGGGGCCGAACAGGCCGAGCATGGCCGATCCGATGACCTTCACGACGTTTCCGAGCAGCTCCTCAAGGCTGCGGGGAAGCGGTCCGTCCGCGGCGTCCTTGCGTGCTACCTGAGCCGCGAATTTTGCCACGATGGCATCAACCTGATCGGCGGTGAGGCGGTCTCGACCTCGCCGGAGGGTCCACTCGGCGAGCGCATCGCCAGCCATGATCACCGTCTTGCCGTCGGCGGAGCGACGGACACTGCTGCCATCGCGCACCGCCCTGGCGGCATTGCCCCAGAGGACCACAATCGCCTCGATCTCACATGGGGCGAGCGCGCCGAGCCACCGATTCAGGCGAGCTGCCTGATCCGTGACCTGGCCGACCGCGCTGTGGAGCGAGCGATCTCCAGGGTCCAAGCGCCACTCCTGGGCACTCCACTTCGTCTCGAGCAAGAACACGCCTCCAGGCCCAACCAAGACATGGTCAAGATCCCCGCCACGTAAAAAGGCCCCGTTAATCAGGAAGTACCCGTGGCCTTGAGCAACCTTGAGCTCCTGCACAGTCCACTGCTCGGCAAGTGTTCCCATCTTTGCGGGCCCGGACCCGCTGAGCAGGACCGTGAAGTGGATGAGGACGCCAGCGGTCGTAGCGAGGCTCGCCCCGATCAGCACTCCCCGCAGGACCCCGGAGGCGAAGGCTGCGGCGATCGTGCTCGGAACGAGGATCACCGAAGCAACCAAGAGCAGCAGCGGCCAGTTCCTTCGGACAAAGCGCTCCTGAAGGTGTCGTGCCCGCGCCTGGCTGAACCGGCCGGCACGAGCCTCGCTCGCGAGGTCCTTCGTGGTCGGGACGGAAGTCATCTGGGCGCCATCGACGCAGACACGCCAGGAATGAAGCCGCCCGAAGGAAAAAAAGCCTTATCTGGGGCGAGACCCGATCGAGAGGGCTCATCCAGTTCAGACCCGAGGATCAACGCGGAGGGCCCCACAACAGGAGGCTTGAGACGCACTCATCTAATGGGTTTTACCGGGGGCCTGGCAGACTCGGTGCTGGTTGCGGCTGGTGGGTCAGCACTCTCCTCATCTGATCCTGGACGAGGTCTTGCGGCAGACCGTGCGCCCGCTGGTCGTGAGGAGGCCAGATTGCTGCTGGGATGTCGTGCCCCGTTGTTTACGGTGAGTACTTGTCCATTAGATCGCGGGTGTCTCCTCCACGCTGCTTACGGCAGGTCCACGCGGAAGGAGAAGCGATGCTGTTCGTGGGTGATGATTGGGCTGAGGACCATCACGATGTCGAGATCTCGACGGTGAGGGTCGGCGGCTGGTTAAGAAGCGACTACCGGAGGGCGTTGAGGGACTCAGTAAGTTGCATGAGTTGATCGCCACGGCGATGCCGGCGGAATGGTCCCAGCTCGACTCGGTGGAGGCTGCGGGCCGGGTGAAGATCGGGATCGAGACTGAACGTGGGGCGTGGGTCGCGGCGTTGATCACGGCGGGCTACGAGGTGTTCGCGATCAACCCGATGTCGACCGCCCGATACCGGGAGCGGCACTCGACGTCTGGGGCGAACAGCGACGCCGGGGAC
>JAYTHM010000459.1:0-3249 GCA_043732645.1 Frankiales bacterium | reverse complement strand
GAGAGACCGACGGCGTGGAGTACCACTTCGTGGACCAGAGCCGATACGACGAGCTGGTGGCCACCGGCAAGCTGCTCGAGCACGCCACCTACGCAGGCCACTCCTACGGCACGCCGCTCCAACCGGTACTCGACAAGATCGCCGCAGGCGTCCCGACACTGCTCGAGATCGAGCTTCAGGGCGCCCGCCAGGTGAAGGCGGCGATGCCCGAGGCACACCTGGTGTTCCTGTCGCCGCCGACCTTCGAGGAGCTGGCCCGCCGGCTCACCGACCGCGGCACGGAGCAGGAGGCACGGGTGAGGACCAGGCTCGACCTGGCCCGCATCGAGCTGGCCGCTGAAGACGAGTTCGAGGCGGTGATCATCAACGAGGACGTCGAGCAGGCAGCCGACGCGCTGGTAGCCTTGCTAGGAGCCCGGGGCTAACCCTGGCAGTTTCTTGAGGAGTCTGCATGTCCGGCACCGTCGCAAACCCGATCGGCATCACCAATCCGCCCATCGATGAGCTCTTGGACGCGACCGACTCCAAGTACAGCCTGGTCATCTATGCCGCCAAGCGTGCCCGCCAGATCAACGCCTACTACAGCCAGCTCGGCGAGGGCCTGCTGGAGTACGTCGGCCCGCTCGTCGAGACCGGAGTCCAGGAGAAGCCGCTGTCAATCGCGCTCCGCGAGATCAACGCCGGCCTGCTGCACCATGAACACATGGTCGACGCCGTGGACGTTCCCGCTGCCGGCTAGGTCTGATCCCTTTGCCCACGGCAGGGCCCAGGGTCGTCCTCGGCGTCGCCGGAGGGATCGCGGCGTTCAAGGCCGTGGAGCTGCTCCGGAAGCTGACTGAGACCGGTCACGATGTCCGGGTGGTACCCACCGACAGCGCCCTGGAGTTCGTCGGCGCGCCGACCTGGGCGGCCCTGTCGGGCAGGCCGGTCAGCACGAGCACCTGGGACGACGTCCACGAGGTCCCGCACGTCCGGATAGGGCAAGACGCGGCGCTGGTCGTCGTCGCGCCCGCGACGGCCAACCTGCTCGCTAAGGCCGCGCACGGGCTGGCCGACGACCTGCTGACGACTACCCTGCTCACCGCCCGCTGCCCCGTCGTGATGGCTCCGGCGATGCACACCGAGATGTGGGAGCACCCCGCCACCGTCGCCAACGTGGCACTGCTGCGGTCCCGGGGGGTGCTGGTCGTGGAGCCCGCCGTGGGCCGCCTCACCGGCGCTGACAGCGGCAAGGGCCGGCTGCCCGACCCGGAGGAGCTCGCGCTGCTGTGCCGACGCGTCCTCGCGCGAGGCGGCCTTGGCCTCGACCTGCGTGGGCGGCGGGTCGTCGTCAGCAGCGGGGGTACCCGCGAGCACCTGGACCCGGTGCGCTTTTTCGGCAACCGCAGCAGCGGTCGGCAGGGGCACGCCCTCGCCCGCGCGGCGGTGGCCCGCGGCGCGGAGGTCGTCCTGGTGAGCACGAGCAGCCTGCCCGACCCCGCGGGGGTCAAGGTCGTCGTCGTCACCAGCGCCCTCGAGCTGCAGGACGCCATGCTGGCCGAGTCGGTCGGCTCCGACGCCGTCGTGATGGCGGCGGCCGTCGCTGACTACCGGCCCGCCGAGCGGCTTGACGTCAAGCACAAGAAGACCGAGACGCTCACGCTCGAGCTGGTCCAGAACCCCGACGTCTTGCGGGCCCTCGTCGAGGGCCGTGCTCCCGGTCAGGTCGTGGTGGGCTTTGCCGCCGAGACCGGCGACGCCGACGCCTCAGTCCTGGAGCACGGTCGGGTCAAGCTGGCCCGCAAGGGCTGCGACCTGTTGGTCGTGAACGAGGTCGGTGGTGACGGGCACCCCACCGGCTTCGAGGGCAGCGACAACGCGGCCACAGTACTGGGAGCGGACGGGTCCGTGACCGACGTACCTTTGGGGGGCAAAGACGCGCTGGCCGACGCCGTGTGGGACTTGGTCGCCGCGCGGCTCTGACTTGCGGTTTGGACCCGATAGACTGAGGCCACAGGTAGCCCTCGCACCCTCTGGAGAACGTGTGTCACGTCGTCTTTTCACCTCCGAGTCGGTCACCGAGGGCCATCCCGACAAGATCGCGGACGCCATCAGCGACGCGATCCTGGACGCTCTGCTCGCGCAGGACCCCAGGTCCCGCGTCGCCGTCGAGACCATGATCACGACCGGCCAGGTGCACATCGCCGGTGAGGTCACGACCTCTGGTTACGCCAACATCGCCGACATCGTCCGCAAGACGATCCTCGACATCGGCTACGACAGCTCCAAGAAGGGCTTCGACGGCGAGTCCTGCGGCGTCAGCGTCTCCCTCGGGGCGCAGTCGGTGGACATCGCGCAGGGCGTCGATGACGCCTACGAGTCCCGTGTCGAGGGTGATGAGGACGCGCTCGACAAGCAGGGGGCCGGCGACCAGGGCCTGATGTTCGGCTTCGCATGCGACGAGACGCCCGAGCTGATGCCGCTGCCGATCGCGCTCGCGCACCGGCTTGCCAAGCGCCTCACCCAGGTCCGCAAGGACGGCGTGATCCCCTACCTCCGTCCCGACGGCAAGACCCAGGTCACGATCGAGTACGTCGACGGCAGGCCCGCCCGCCTTCACACGGTCGTCGTCTCCTCGCAGCACGCCGACGACATCGACATCGTCAACCTGCTCACCCCCGACATCGCCGAGCATGTCGTCGCGCCCGAGCTCGAGGGCCTCGACATCGACACCGAGGGCTACCGCCTGTTGGTCAACCCGACCGGCAAGTTCGTCATCGGCGGCCCCATGGGGGACGCGGGCCTGACCGGCCGCAAGATCATCGTCGACACGTACGGCGGCTACGCCCGCCACGGTGGCGGCGCCTTCTCCGGCAAGGACCCGTCCAAGGTCGACCGCTCGGCTGCGTACGCGATGCGCTGGGTCGCCAAGAGCGTCGTCGCCGCCGGACTCGCCACCGCCTGCGAGGTCCAGGTCGCCTACGCGATCGGCAAGGCCGAGCCGGTCGGGCTGTTCGTCGACACCTTTGGCACCGGTGTGGTCGAGGACAGCGTCCTGCAGACCGCGATCACCGACACGTTCGACCTTCGGCCGGCAGCGATCATCCGCGACCTCGACCTGCTGCGGCCGATCTACGCACAGACCGCCGCCTACGGCCACTTTGGCCGCGAGCTCCCCGACTTCACCTGGGAGACCACCGGACGGGCCGAGCTGCTCAAGAAGGCTGCCGGCGTCTGACGGCCCGACTCCTCGCCCCCCCTTTGGGGGGG
>JAYTHM010000458.1:0-3255 GCA_043732645.1 Frankiales bacterium | reverse complement strand
GATAACGGCAGCGAGTTCATCAACCATCACCTGCTCGGCTGGTGCCAAAAGCGCGAGATCACCTTCACACGTTCACGTCCAGGTAACTCCAACGACGGTGCACACGTGGAGCAGAGGAACTGGGCGGTGGTCCGCACCGTCGTGGGCTACCACCGCTACGACACCGCGGCGGAGTTGCTGCTGCTCAACAAGATCTGGGTCCTGCAGTCCCTGATCACGAACTACTTCCTGCCGCAGCAAAAGCTCATCTCCAAGGTTCGGGACGGCGCGAAGGCCACCAAGAAGTACGACCGTCCGGCCACCCCGCACCGACGAGCGCAAGCGCACCAGAAGGTCACCGAGACGATCATGACCGCCACCATCGCGGGACTGAACCCAGCCGCGGTCCAACGCCAGATCCAGGCGCTCACCAGCGAACTGCTGACCCTGACGACGAGCAAGGTCAAGGCGCGCACCAAGCCCGAGGTTGCCAGCCCACCGGTGGTCGCGCCGACTACGACCCCAGCCGCCACCAGGCGGGCCCCATGATCGGGCAAGGGCGTCAACAAGACGTTGACAGTCCGCTGCGCTGTCAGCACGCCACCGACCCCGTCCTACCACCGCACTGCACCGTCACAGCCATCGTCAGGAGCCATCGCGCTGTGCTGGTCCTGTCACAGCCGCCGCTCAAGCGTTGGGAAGGGCCAACCCTCAGTCGCACTCCTGACCGGCCCGGACGTCGACCTACTGGCCTGGATCCGCAGCTGCCAGCAAGCCACCGAACAGGCCGAGCAGACCCTGCTCGCGGCGATCACCCGAGCCCGTCAAAACGGCACGCCCTGGGCCAGATCGGCATCCAACTCGGGGTCTCAAGACAGGCCGCACAGCAACGCTTCACGCGCGCATCCGTTCATGAGTCAACGAAGGGGGCTACGCGCGCACATTGACATGAGTCACCGGGGTAGGGACCCCCTATGTATGCCTTCAGTCAAGACGTCCCCATCGACGCGACGTTCTACAAGCGAATCACCGACGCCCTCGGGCCGGATGTGCCGGACGGATTGCTTTTGCACCTCGCAGTCGAACGACCCGAGGGTGGCCTTCGCTATCTCGGTGTGTGGGAGTCCCAGGATCATTGCGACCGGTTCTCCAAACAACGCCTGCACCCGGCGGTCCACCCGTTGCTTGCCGAGATCTTCGGCGATGCCCTAGCCCCTGAGCCCGAGCGCATCACGCTGCCCGTCGTCCACGCCTGGGGATCGGCGTTGCCCTCCTCCCATCATCGATGAGAGCCGCGTAGCCATACGTTCATCACGAACCAGCGCGGCCTGCCAAGCTTCGCCGAGCTCCAAGCCCCCACCGTCACCCTCCTTGCGCGTCATTGCGAGGTACCCGCTCGGTCGGGTACTGCGAGCGTCCAACATCTGGGCCTTGTGACCGTTGTGGCGCAGTTTGTCGACCAAGACCGGGGTGGCATCGGTCCGGTCGATAGTGACACCAAGGCGTTCGAGGTACGTGGCCTCGAGCCTCATCGCTGCCGAGCTCAAGCACGCGACCGTGAGGAACCGGTGGAGGGTGCTGACGTCTCATCTGCCGGTAACCCTTGGGACGCCTGGCGACTATGCCGGCAGCGCGATCGCACTGCTCGCCTCGGTGACGACCCCGCAGCTGATGCCGTCTGGGTTGGTCGAGGTTGACACTGTCTCGGACCTCCCATTCGTCGCGGTCACGCCACCAGGGCCGGTGAGCCCGCCGAGCAAGATCTCGGTCCGGGTCTCGCCACCGGTCTTACGCCCAGCCGAGTTGCGCGTGTAGTGGAAACCCACCAGCGTCCTGGCGCCCCCGGCTACCGTCCCGCAGGTGACGCCGTCGCCGGTCCCGCCGAAGTCCCGCAGGTCGAACGTGTACTGCTGACCCTGGGGGTTCTTCGCTGGCTCCAATCGGCAGCCCTTGACGACGAACAGCTGCGCTTGCCGGTTGTCGTCAGTGAGGGCCACCACCGGCCCGGTGCCGGACACCTTGGCAAAGGTCACCGTCCGCTTCTGCGCGCCGCTCGCGGAGCTGAAGGCCGCGACAAACGTGCCGCCAGCGGCAGTGTGGACGCCGATCACCGGCGACACGCTGTCCCTGGCGTAGATGAAGCCCGTGTCGGCCTTTGCGTCGCCGTCGACGTCGGGTATCGGCTTGCTCGTTGCCTTGGCTGGGATCGGACCGCCTGCCGTGCAGGGGGTGCGCGACGAGGCGGCAGCCGAGGTGGCTGTGGTGGCTGTGGGGGGGGCCGTGATCGTCGCGGGGGCCGTCGAGGCCGCTGCCGTGGTCGGTGCCGCCGCCGGGGTCGTCGTCGGGGCAGCGTGAGTATTCGTGCTGGTCGAGCAGGCGGTGAGCAGAGTGAGACCTGCCAGCGCCAGTGCTGACTTGCTCATGGGTGCAACCCTTCGGTCTCGTTCGACAGGGCCGGCTCCTATCAGGCCCGGAGTCCAGACGTGTCGCAGGTGGTGGACTCGGATGTCGTGAGCATTGAGACACACAGCCAAAGGTACTGCTTAAGGCGAATGCGGGTTGGTGTCGCGGGAATCGACCTGAGCACTGCCCCCGTCACTGCTCCCGCAGCCACCGCCCTGCTAGGCCGGCTTGTCGGTAATGATGTCCGCGCAGCCCCCCTCGCTGAGGGTCTCGACAGCTGGTGGGCCCCGCTGCTGGTGTTCTCACTGGTCTCGGGCAAGGCTCCTTACCCGGTGGTTTCACGCCGCTTCTCCATGTGGGAGAACGGGCGTGGGGGGGCTGCGAGCGTGGCCCGGGGGCAGTCATCGAGTGTGAGAGCGGCGTGCCTGAAGGCGTCGTCGCAGAGCGAGGACGTGGTCCAGCCCTGGCGCAGTCCGTAGGCGGTCAGCGACACGCGGAAGATGGTCACGCAGTAGCGGCTCGGGCTGTCGTAGACGGAACTTATTGTACCGATGTGGACCGCCTCGCCGGGCTGATCGGCCCCCGGGGCCCAAGGCGCCTCGTACCGGCGCCAGGTGCCGACGCGCGTCCACCAGTGACCGCCGTCGCGGACATCGTCCTCGGACAGAGCCTTGAGGATGTTCCGGGTGGCCGTCTCCGACAGCACTGCAGCTGGACGGATGACCTCCTGCGAGGCGAAGTCGTTCGTGCTGGCCGTCGTCATGCTCGAAGCCTCGACAGAGGTACGCGCGATCCCAACGGGCTCGGGCGACCGAACAAGTAGCCCTGCCCGTGGCTGCAGCCCATCTCTCGGAGCATGTCGAGCTGGTCCTC
>JAYTHM010000457.1:0-3259 GCA_043732645.1 Frankiales bacterium | reverse complement strand
TGGGCCAGCGCGCTGCCCGCGATGCTGCGGGTGCGTGCCGAGGACCGGCCGTCCTGCAGGGCCTTGGACGCCTGGGCGGCGACCTTCGGGCTGGTCACCTTCGATGACGACGACTTTGCCATGTTCTCCTTCTCCTCTCCCGCCTAAAGGTGTCTGCTTGCCTGCCATGTCCGTGGCCATGTGAGAGTCCCCGCTGGTGGCCACCGGATGTCCCCACTGGTGGCCAGCGAAAGTCCCCACCTCGCGTTCGTCGTGTCTGCCGGGAGCTGAGGCCCTGAGCGGTGACGGTGGCGGTGTCTAGCCAGTCACCGCACCGCCCAGGGAGCTCCATTGTTGTCTGCGAGGGACCAGTTGAACGTGATCAACGCCTACCGAGAGGTCGGCACGTATCGGGGGGCCGCCGAGATGTGCGGCACCACCCACAAGACCGTGAAGCGCATCATCGAGCACGACGGCGTCCGCGCCGAGCGGGTGAGCGAGCCTGCGAACTACGAGGTCGTCCGGGAGTTCGTGGCGGCCAAGGTCGACAAGACCAAGTGCAAGATGACCGCGAAGCGGCTGCTGCCGTTGGCGGTTGCGGCCGGCTACCTCGGGTCAGACCGGAACTTCCGTCGCCTGGTCGCGCAGGAGAAGAAGGCCTGGCGGCGAGCCCGGGCCGCGGAGGGGCAGCGCCGGCCGGCGATCTGGTCGCCCGGTGAGTACCTGGTCATCGACTGGGGCGTGCTGGGTGGGTTGCACGTGTTCTGCGCGGTGCTGGCGTTCTCGCGGGTCCGGTTCATCCGGTTCGCCGACAACGAACGCGCCGACACCACAATGGCGTTCTTGGCGGAGTGCTTCGAGACTCTCGGTGGGGTCCCGCAGGTCGTCCTCGCGGACCGGATGGGGTGCTTGAAGGCTGGGGTCGTCGCGGACATCGTGATCCCGACGCCGGACTACGTCCGGTTCGCGATGCACTACTCGTTCCGCCCCGATTTTTGCCAGGGCAAGGATCCGGCCAGTAAGGGGATCGTGGAGAACCTCGTCGGCTACGCCAAGACCGACCTGATGGTCCCGCTCGGCGTCATCGAGGGGCCGTTGGAGCCGAGAGCGGTGAACACCGCAGCGGTCGGTTGGTGCACGGAAGTCAACGCTGTCAGGCACTCGGAGATCTGCGCAGTCCCTGCTGAGCGCCTCGCGCAGACCGAACTAGGGCTGCTGAAGGCGTTGCCGTCACTACGCCCGAGCATCGGGCGCAGGGAGATCCGCAAGGTCGACAAGCTCTCGACCGTCCGGTTCGCCAGCGCCCGCTACTCGGTGCCCAAGGCCCTCGTCGGGCAACAGGTCACCTTGCAGGTCGGCGCGGGGCGCGTGACGGTGTTCATCGCCGCGACGGGTGAGGTTGTCGCTGAGCATCCGCTGCTCGCTGCTGGTGAGGCCAGCATCGTCGATGCGCACTACGGCGGCGCCCGGCCCACGGTCCCAGCCCGCAAGATCTGGCCCAGAAAGCCGGCAGAGAAGGCATTCTGCGCCCTCGGGCCGGTTGCGGAGCAGTGGCTTCGGGGCGCGGCGGCGGCCGGCAACACTCGCCTGTCGGTCGAGCTCGAGGAGCTCGCCGCGTTGGCGGCCGCGCACGGCCGCGACGAGCTGATCGCAGCACTGCGCCGGGCGGTCGCGTTCGGCCGCTGGTGGGCCAGCGATGTCCGGTCGATCTTGGCCGCCGGCACCGGCGTCGCCCAACCGCAAGCCGCCGGTGAGGCCCTGGTGATCGAGCTTCCTGTCACGGCCTCCCGATCGCTGGCCGATTACAGCCTCAGCAACCTGGGCGCACTGCCGGGCGGCCTGTCATGACCGCCTCGACACCCGCACCGCTGGCAGCCGATCTGGAGAGCGGCTTACGGCGGCTCAAGTTGGCCTCGATGCGGGCCGTCGCGCCGCAGCTGCTTATCACGGCCAAGACCCAACGCTGGACCCCCGAGGAGCTGCTGCGGTCGCTGGTCGAGACCGAAATCAACGCCCGGGACGCCAGCAACACCCGACTGCGCAGCAAGCAGGCCTTCTTCCCGATGGTGAAGACCATCGAGGAGTTTGACCTGGCCGCCAGCAGCATCCCGGCCCCGACCTGGGCCTACCTCACCAGCCTGGAGTGGATCCGGGCGAAGGAGAACCTGACCCTCGTCGGCCCGGCCGGCACGGGCAAGAGCCACACCCTGATCGCTCTCGGGCACGCCGCGGTCGCCACCGGTCTGCGGGTCCGGTACTTCACCGCCGCTGAGCTCGTCGAGACCCTCTACCGCGGCCTGGCCGACAACAGCGTCGGGCGGCTCATCGAAACGCTGCTCCGCAACGACGTCGTGCTCGTTGACGAGGTCGGCTTCGCCCCGCTGGACGACACCGGCACCCAGATGCTGTTCCGGTTCGTCGCGGCGGCCTACGAACGCCGCAGCCTGGGGATCGCCAGCCACTGGCCCTTCGAGCAGTGGGGCCGGTTCCTGCCCGAACACACCACCGCCGTCAGCCTGCTGGACCGGCTGCTGCACCACAACAACGTCGTCGCTACCGACGGCGAGTCCTACCGGATGCGCCAAGCCCGCGACCGCAAACCAGGTCAGCATGCGTGACGCTTCCACCCCAGACGCCACCCCCGAAGGCCGGGAAGCGTTCACCTGCGCCAGCTGCGGGCACCTCACCGTGACCGCCATCGAGGGCCTGTTCCACAACCCTCAAGTCGGTTCACCCAGCCGATTCTGCTCAGCCGCCTGCCGAACGGCGGCCTGGCGACGACGACGAGCCGGAGCCACCGAAGACACCCCACGCCAACACCAAGGAGGCAGCAACCGCAGCCTCCAACCCCACATCCTGGAGGCAGAAACGAAGATCACCTAAAACCAGATCAAACCCGCGAGGTGGGGACTTTCAGTGGCCACCAGCGGGGACCGCAACTTGGCCATTGACACGGCCGATACGCTGATAGGTATAGACCTAGCAGTTAGCACGCAACTGCTGTTGGAACGAAGTCAGTGGTGGATCCGAGGGGCGACGCACCCAAATGCCACGAAGCGTCGGCAGTTGTTGACCCACGCCGTTCAGCAATTCAGTGGTCCAGATCCCCCTCATTCGACGACTTCGTGGGATCCCTGTCGGCCGCGCCGTCCGCAGTGGTAGATATCGTGACGAGCCCTGAGTTCATCGCGCCGCTACGACCAACCTTGGGCAGGGCCATCTCTAGTGGTCCCGGCCTCTTTACTGTGCCCGTCACAGAGGTCGCAAGGGATCAAACCAG
>JAYTHM010000456.1:0-3267 GCA_043732645.1 Frankiales bacterium | reverse complement strand
ACGCCAGCATGCTGCGCGTCGGCCGCGACGTGATCGCCCCCGGCGCGGCCGAGCGCGACCTGTCCGGCACGTGGGACCCGGCCGTGTGGAAGGGCCTGGCAGCAGTCGGCGTCCCGGGCATGCCGATCCCCGAGGAGTACGGGGGGTCCGGCGGCTCGATCATCGACTGCTGCCTGGTCAACGAGGCCCTCGGTGAGGGCGGCCGCGACGGTGGCCTGGGCCTGTCGCTCGGTGCGCACTGGGTCATCGGCACCGTCCCGATCTGGCTGCACGGCACCGAGGAGCAAAAGCAGCGCTGGCTGCCCGGGCTGTGCGACGGCTCGCTGATGGGCGCGTGGGCGTCGACCGAGCCCGAGGCGGGGTCCGATTCCGGCGCGATCTGCACCACCGCCGTCCGGGACGGTGACGACTGGGTGTTGAACGGCACCAAGATCTTCATCACCAACGGCCCGATCGCGGATGTCTGCACCGTCCTGGCCAAGGCCCCGGTGGGCGCCACGGCGTTCATCGTCGACACCCGAAACCCCGGCTTCGTGGTGGGCCGTGAGCTCGACAAGCTCGGTTGCCGGTCCTCGCCGACCGCGGAGATCCACCTCTCGAACTGCCGGGTCTCCTCCGCTGACGTCCTGGGCGAGGTCGGCAATGCGCTGTGGAAGATCGCCTTCGAGTGCTTCGACTGGGAGCGCACCGTCATGCTGGCCGGGATCGTCGGAGGGATGCGGGCCACGCTCGACACCACGATCGCCTATGCCAAGCAGCGCGAGCAGTTCGGCAAGCCGATCGCGCATCACCAGGTCATCGCCCACAAGTTGGCGCAGATGGAGATCAACTATCAGGTGGTGCGCAACGCGGTCTACAAGGCGGCCTGGCTGAAGATGGTCGGCCGCGAGCACATGGTCGAGGCATCCGTTGCGAAGGCCCTGGCCGGGACCCTGTCGGTGGACAACGCGCTCGAGGCGATCCAGGTCCACGGCGGCTACGGCTACCTGCGCGACTTCCCCGTCGAGCGCGCCCTGCGCGACGCCAAGCTCGCGTCCCTCGGCGGGGGCACCACAGAGATCCAAAAGATGATCATCAGCCGGTCGATCCTGGCCTGACGTGGGCCTCTGGGCGGGGCAGATGGGCCGTAGGCTTGGGCGCGTGACTGCTCCCTCGCTCTCCCCACCTGAGCTGCACTCGTCCTTGGAGCACCTGTCCTTTCTTGTCGGCGAGTGGCAGGGCCTCGGGGTCGTGGGATACCCGACGATCACCGAGGAGCGGTATGAGCAGGAGGTGTCGTTCAGCCACGACGGACGGCCGTTCCTGGCGTACGTCAGCAAGACCTGGCTGATCGACGAGGACGGCACCCGGATCAAGCCGAGTGGCACCGAGGCCGGTTTCTGGCGTCCCGGTAGGGAGCCGCGCGACGTCGAGGTCATGCTCTGCCACCCCACCGGGATCGTGGAGATCTACATCGGTGAGGTCGTCTTCCACAAGATCGAGCTCACCTCTGAGGTGGTGGCGCGCACCGAGACGGCCAAGGACGTCAAGGGCTTCCACCGCCTCTACGGGCTGGTCGAGGGCGACCTCGCCTACGCCATCGACATGGCAGCGATGGGCCAGCCCTTGCAGGCGCACCTGTCGGCACGACTCACGAAGATCGCCTGACCTCCGACGTCTTGGGGCCCTGCCGACGTTGTCTACGCCTTACCTGCAGGTGCTGACGCAGGAACAGCGCGCCGAAGGGGCTGCCCGCCTACATGACGGTCCGTTCGGACGGAGCGGTGCTGCCCTACGGACAGGCGAAGATGAGCGTCTCCGTCTGCGGGGCGGTGGGCAGCGCCTTTGACGGGGTGACCGTCGACGGGAAGCCAGAGCTGGCATCGTTCGACACCGACCAGGGACAAGGCTTCGCGAGCCTGTCGGTGGAGGTTCCATGCGGACGCGACGCGGTCGCCACCTTCAGACGGTCCGAGCCCGCGGGGGTCCTGATGTACCGGCAGGATCAGCGGTTGCTCATCGAGCGGTAGATCACGAGCAGCCCTTCTGCGGTCCGCTCTGGGCTGTATTCCTGGGCGGTCTTGCGGCCGGCCTTGACGAGGGCGTCGCGCAGGGTCGGGTCAGCGGCCAGGCGGTGCAGGGCTGCAGCGAGGACGGCGGGGTCGCGGGGCTCCACGAGAAGGCCGTCGACGCCGTCCGTCACGACCTCCGCCGGACCCCCTTCGGCGGAGGCGATGATCGGGACCCCGGCGGCCATCGCCTCGAGCACCACCTGTCCGAAGGGCTCGGGCGTGGTGGAGGCGTGGACGGCTACCTCGAGCAGGGCGAGCTCCTGCCAGATGTCGTCCCGGAAGCCACGGAAGTCGACCCGCTCGGCGATCCCCAGGGATCCGGCGAGGGCGCGCAGCTCGGCCTCCCAGTCCTGCTCGCCGAACATCGCGGACCCGACCAGGTGGGCCCTTTCACAGCCGCCCGGGAAGGCCAGCGCGAAGGCCCGCAGGAAGACGTCCTGCCCCTTCCACGGCGACAGCCGCCCTACCAGCCCGACCGTGAACGGCCTTGCAACTGTCGCCCGGACAAAGTCCGGGATGAGGACGGAGTCGGGTACGACGGGACTGGCCAGGACCGTTCCCCCACGGTGCAGCGTCGCCAAGGTGGCCTGGGAGTTGGCCACGATCACGGTCGGCAGGACCCGCGCGGCCAGCCGCACCAGCCGCACCACCGGCACCGGCAGGTAGTCATCGGCGATCCGGTCCCGCACGTGCCACAGTACAGGCACGCGGGCGAGGCGGCCGGCGAGTCCGCCGTACAGGGCGGCTTTGAGGCTGTTGGTGTGCACGAGGTCAGGGCCGAGCTCGCGCAGGAGCGCGCGCAGGGTCATCAGGTAGCGCGCGAGCGTCAGCAGCTGGCCTGGTGACAGCCGGGTCGCAGCGTGCCGTCGGGTATTGCGGACCGACCCGGCGAGCGGGACGACCCGTACGTCGATGCCGAGCTCCTCGAGCTTGACCCGCAGCGGCCCGTCCTCGCCCAGGACCACGATCGGCTCGACGTCAGCCAGCAGCGCAGGAAGGGCACGGAGCAGGGCCAGCTCACCGCCGGACAGCTGCGCCACGTGGTCGAGGTAGACCACGCGCAGCCGCCGCGTCTGGCTGCGAGCGGTCCCGCTGTGCGTGACCAGCTTCATCGCAGCAGGTCGAGCAGCCGGATGGCCGCGTCGTCGGCCTCACCGCGCGTGCCCTTGATCCTCTGTGCGCTCTTGACCGCCGCAGTGAGGCAGTCCAACGCGTG
>JAYTHM010000455.1:0-3268 GCA_043732645.1 Frankiales bacterium | reverse complement strand
GGGCCTCGAGCCGGCCGTACCGCTCCCGACCGGAGGAGAGCTGGCCCCGCAGGGCGTCCACCCCGAGGTCGACGTCCAGGCCGGTGCCGGACAGGCCGGCCCGGGCCACGGCCTCGGCACGCAGGGCCTCGTCGCGGGCCTGCCGACGCTCGGCGACCTGTGCGATCGCCCCCGCTGCCTCCCGGGCCCGGTGGGCGGCGTCGAGCTCGGCCCTCAGGACGACCAGGGAGGGCTCGGCCGATGCAAGGTCGGCCTGCCGGGCCAGGACCAAGGCCAGCCGCTGCTGACGTTCCCTGAGCCGGTACGCGACGACAGCCGCCGTGCGGGTCCGGTCGCGCTCGGCCGTCGCCACCTCCAGCTCAGACTGAAAACGGGTTTGCTCCACCCGGCAGGCGTCGAGCAGGGTGGCGGCCCACGCGACCGGCCCGCGCGCCTCGTCCACGAAACCTTCAGTGGCAGGCACGGCAGCAACCGCGCCAACGAAGTCAGAGCGCGGGACGGACGGCTGAGGCCACGGTGGGACTCCGGCCACCTCGGCGACGCGAGCCACCACTCGGCTGAGCTCGGCCCGTGCGGCGGCGACCTGCTCGGCGCCCAACCGGCGACGCGTCGCCAGCCAGGCCTCGACGTCGGCGAACCGCTCGGTGCCGAAGAGCTTCTGCAGGACGGCGGCCCGGTCCACGGAGGACGCCCGCAGGAACTGGGCGAAGTCACCCTGCGGCAGCAGCACCACCTGGAAGAACTGCTCGGCGGACATGCCGACCCGGTCGGCGATCTCGAGGTCCGCCTCCCCGACGCGGGTCGAGACGCAGACCCAGTCACCTTCGACGAGCTCCTCGAGCAGGACGCGGGCAGGTTCGACCGTCTTACCGGTGCCGCGGGCCTTGGCGCGCTCCTGCTGGGGGGAGCGGGTGATCCGCATCCGGCGGCCCGACAGAGTCGCCTCGAGCTGCACCTCGGTGCGCAGCGCGGCATCGGCCTGGTCGGCACGCAGCTGCTTGGCGGCGTTACGGACGCCCGGGACCCGACCGAACAGGGCGAAGCCCAGCCCGTCGAGCAGCGTCGTCTTCCCCGCTCCCGTCGGCCCGTGCAGCAGGAACAGACCCGCCCCTGCGAGGGCGTCGAGGTCGACCGTGACGGAGGCGGCGAACGGCCCGAAGGCGGTGAGCCGAAGCAGGTGCGGAGTCATGCGCGCACCAACCGGGTCATCTCAATCGCCTCACCGAGCAGGGAGACCTCAGCTGGAGTGGCCGGTGTGCCCCGGACGTGGTTGACAAAGGCGGAGCTGATCTCGAGGTCGGTGCGACCCGCGACGCGCGTCGCGTAGGAGTCGGCGGAGCGGACGATGCCCTCGGGCTCATGGGCCAGGACCAGCACCTGCGGAAACCGCACGGACAGGCGCTCCATCGCCGACTCGGGCCGGGCCGCGTCGGTCAGCACGACGGACAGCCAGTCGGCCTTCTGGCCGGCCAGCGAGGCGTCGGTAAGCAAGTCGGAGAGGGTCCCTCGCAGGGTCGACAGGCGGCGGGGCACGGGTGCGGGCACGAACGTGACCGACGAAAGCCCGGAGGCACCGAGGTCGACGAGCCACGATCCTTTCACCTGACGGGCTTCGGAGAAGGAGTACGCCAGCGGTGACCCGCTGTAGCGCAGCGACTCGCTGAGGGTCTGCGCCCCGTGCAGGTGCCCGAGGGCTGCGTAGGTGAAGCCGTCGAACAATGACACCGGCACCGAACTGACGCCCCCCACGGTGATGTCCCGCTCCGACTCGGTCGCCTGTCCGCTGGCCGCCCAGCAGTGCGCCAGCACCACCGACACCGGCGGCGCGACGGACCGGACCCGGGCGAGCGCGTCCCCCAGCACCGCGACGTGGCTGACCGCGCCGTGCGCAGCTGGCTCGAGGTAGGGCACGGCGAAGAACGACACCCCGTCGATCACCACCGGCTCGGCGCAGCCGGAGAGGGACGTCCGGAGGAACACCCCGCTGCTGTCGAGCAGCGCCGAGCCGAATCCGAGCCGGCGGGCGCTGTCGTGGTTGCCGCTGATCACGATGACCTTCGCCCCCGCGTCGCGGAGCCGGACGAACGCCGACTCGCAAAGGGCGACAGCCTCCAGGGGAGGCACCGCGCGGTCGTAGACGTCGCCTGACACGATCACCACGTCGACCCGCTCGCTCACGACCACCGACACGAGGTGGTCGACGAACGCCTCCTGAGCACCCGCGAGGGAAGCTCGGTGGAGGGTCCGGCCCAGGTGCCAGTCAGAGGTGTGCAGCAGTCGCATCCCTCGACCGTAGAGCCGAACCCGGACAGAACTACGGCGACTGAGCCGTTCGGCCCAACCGGAGGTCGGCAAACGCCGATCCTCAAGGACAACCCAGCAAGGCCCGACACCCAAGGAGTCCCTCTCACACCTTCCTAGGACGGCGCATGTTCCGGCTTCGCGTGGTTGCTCTGGTCGTCGGGGCCGGCTTCCTGCTCAGCGCGCTGGTCCTGGTCGAGAAGGGCACCCAGGACGACACCCGGGACGCGCAGCGACGCGCGCTGGCCACCATCGCCACAGAGCAGGCCCGAATCCTGGACGAGGACTTCGATCGTGCTCGCACGATCACACTGCTGCTGGCACGCACCGAGGCCTTCTCGCACGTGCGCGGCAAACTCGGAGCCCCAGCTCGGGCCCAGCTCGCAGTGGCCGTCAATGAGACCCTCGACTACCTCCGGACCCTCTATCCGGACGGCATCGGTGAGGCGTGCTTCATCGACTCCCACGGCGTCGAGCTGGCGCGATCGGTACGGGGCGTCGTGAGCGCGCCCGCGCAGCTGTCCCCTGACGAGAAGACGGACACGTTCTTCCCTCAGACGCTGCGACTGGCCAGCGGCCAGGTCTTCCAATCCCAGCCCTACCTCTCGCGCGACGCCCGCACCTGGGTCATCTCCACCAGCACGCCCGTCGCCTTCACCGGCGTAAGCGCCAACGTGATCGTGCACTACGAGGTCGAGCTCGCCAGCTTCGCGCCCAAGGTGTCGGTCGAGGGCGCGCACCTCGCCGTGGCCGACGCCGGGACCGGTCAGGTCGTCCTGGATGCGACGGCCCCCCACCGAGCCCCGGTCGTCACCCTCGGCGGTCCCTGGCAGCACACCCTCACGCACGCCTTGGGCAACGCGGAGCAGGCCGGCAGGGCCATCACCTACCACCGCGTCTTGAGTGCTCCTTCGCGCAGCAGCACCAACGCCAACGACTGGTATGTCATCGCGAGCGCCCCTCTGGC
>JAYTHM010000454.1:0-10724 GCA_043732645.1 Frankiales bacterium | reverse complement strand
CCGGTGGCTACAGCTCCAACGCCATGAAGGCTGCCGAGTCCCTCGCGGGGCTGCTGCGGTCCGAGGGCAAGGAGCCGCTGAACTACCTCGTCGGGCGCAAGGCGGTGGCGTTCTACAAGTTCCGCAATCGCTCGATCGAGGACAGCTGGACGGGTTTCTCCGAGAAGCCGAAGTACGAGGACGCCAAGGCTGTTGCGGACACCCTCATCGAGGCTTTCGTTCGTCCGACCGAGGAAGGTGGAGTCGACGAGATCCACATCGTCTTCACCGAGTACGTCTCCGCCCTGACCCAGGCGCCGACCGCGGTGCGCGTGCTGCCACTCGTCGTCGAGGAGACCGACGAGGTGCCCGTCGAGGGCCCGCTCCCGCTGTATGAGTTCGAGCCGAGCCCGGACGCGCTGCTCGACGCACTTCTCCCGCGGTACGTCGAGACCCGCGTGTTTGCCGCGCTGCTCGCCTCCGCGGCGTCGGAGTCGGCCTCCCGTCGGCGCGCCATGAAGGCCGCCACGGACAACGCAGAAGACCTCATCAAGTCGCTCACCCGAGCGGCGAACGCGGCCCGTCAGGCCGAGATCACCCAAGAGATCAGCGAGATCGTGGGCGGCGCTAGCGCGCTCGCCTCGGCAGGGAGTGAGTGACCGAATGACTGTTACCAACAACATGGCCACCGAGGCTGCCGATCCTGCCCCCGGCGGCATCGGACGGGTCGCCCGAGTCATCGGCCCCGTCGTCGACGTGGAGTTCGCTCCCGACGAGATGCCGGAGATCTACAACGCGCTGCACGTCGACCGCACGATGGGCGGTGAGACCTTCACGCTGACGCTGGAGGTCGCGCAGCACATCGGCGACAACCTGGTGCGCGCCATCGCCATGCAGCCCACCGACGGTCTGGTCCGCGGCGCTGCCGTGACCGACACCGGCTCTGCGATCTCCGTGCCCGTTGGTGACGTCACCAAGGGCCACGTGTTCAACGCTCTCGGCAAGCCGATGGACGTCAGTGAGGAGTCCCTCAACATCACGACCCGCTGGCCGATCCACCGGCCGAGCCCGGCGTTCGACCAGCTCGAGAACAAGACCGAGATGTTCACGACCGGCATCAAGGTCATCGACCTGCTCGCCCCGTACGTCTCCGGCGGCAAGATCGGCCTGTTCGGCGGGGCCGGAGTCGGCAAGACCGTCATCATCCAGGAAATGATCTACCGCGTCGCCAAGGAGTTCTCCGGCGTCTCGGTGTTTGCCGGGGTCGGCGAGCGCACCCGCGAGGGCAACGACTTGTTCGGGGAGATGACCGAGTCCGGCGTCATCAACGACACCGCGCTGGTCTTCGGACAGATGGACGAGCCGCCGGGCACCCGCCTGCGCGTGGCCCTGTCTGCCCTCACGATGGCGGAGTACTTCCGCGATGTGCAAAAGCAGGACGTGCTGCTGTTCATCGACAACATCTTCCGCTTCACGCAGGCCGGCTCCGAGGTCTCCACCCTGCTCGGCCGCATGCCCAGCGCCGTCGGTTACCAGCCGACGCTGGCTGACGAGATGGGTGTCCTCCAGGAGCGCATCACCTCGACGCGCGGTCACTCGATCACCTCACTGCAGGCGATCTACGTCCCCGCCGACGACATAACCGACCCCGCGCCGCACACCGCGTTCACGCACCTCGACGCGACGACGAACCTCAACCGCGCGATCTCCGAGAAGGGGATCTACCCGGCCGTCGACCCGCTCGACTCGACGTCCCGCATCCTCAGCGCGGCCTACCTCGGCGATGACCACTACAACACCGCCCGTGAGGTCCAGCGCATCCTGCAGAAGAACAAGGAGCTGCAGGACATCATCGCGATCCTTGGCATCGACGAGCTGTCCGAGGAGGACAAGGTCCTCGTCAACCGGGCCCGTCGCATCGAGCGCTTCCTGTCGCAACCGTTCTTCGTGGCCGAGCAGTTCACCGGCCAGCCCGGCAAGTTCGTGCCGCTGGACGAGACGATCGACTCCTTCAAGCGCCTCACCCAGGGCGACTACGACCACATCCCGGAGCAGGCGTTCTTCCTTTGCGGTGGCCTTGAGGACGTCGAGGCCAACGCCAAGAAGCTCGCCCAGTAACGGTTGCTTCGCGCTACCAGCTCGGCTTGTTGGAAAGTTGACCCCTCCGCAGGGTCCGGCCGTCCGGTTTCCCCGGTACGACGGGAAGGGCAGCGGTAGGTGGCCCGGATCTGATGGGGTGGGGGGCATGACCCACCCCTGGATCGGCGCCGATGAGAACACGCTGCCACTGAAGGAGCTCTCGCTCCCCGTGGCAGTAGAGCCGCCGTTGGGTGGGGCAGGTGCCGTCGACTGCGTCGCGTGCGGCACAGTGACCGACCAGTGGTCGCTGTACGAGGACGACCTCTGGCGGGTCCGGCTGCTCGCCCGCGACATGACCTTCCCGGGCAGCGCCATGCTGACCTCGGTCCGGCACGCGAGCAGTGTCGCCGACCTGACCGCCGAAGAAGCGGCCACCTTCGGCGTCATGTGCGGGCGGATCACCCAAGCGCTGCTAGACCGGCCGGCCGGTCCGGTGGGCTACGGAGACGGTCGGGTCGGACGGGTGCACCTGCACTTCTGGGGCGACGGGGGCGAGCACTTCCACGTGTGGTTCTTCCCGCGGCCGTTCGGCTACCTCGATCTGCGGGGCTCCTTCCTCATCGAGTGGGAGGAGCTGCTGCCGTCAGCGCCGGAGCAGGAGCACCTGGCCGCGGCACAGGACCTGCGAAGCCGGCTGTCCCGGTAGCCGCGGAGCCGCGGCTTCCTGTTGAGGTGGCCCGCCTGAGAGAGCTTGCCGGCCTCACCGGTAGGCTCGAGCCAGTCTCGGGAGCACTCCGGACGAGGACCTGCATGGAGGACAGTCGTGGCGCTGCACGTCGAGCTCGTCTCGGTTGAGCGCGAGGTGTGGAGCGGCGAGGCCTCGCAGGTCATCGCCCGCACCACCGAGGGTGAGATCGGGATCCTTCCGGGCCACGCGCCCCTACTGGGTCAGCTCGCGGAGGGCTATGACGTCCGTATCATCCAGAGCGGGGGCGGCGAGATCGCCGTAAATGTGTCAGGAGGTTTCTTGTCGGTGACCGACCAGGGCGTCACGATCCTCGCGGAGACGGCCACGTTGCCGGGCGAGTCCGTCCCGGCCTAGCCGCGAACACCGCCGTCAACACCAGCGCCCGGCCCCCGTGCTAACCGCCGACGTCATCCTCGGTCTGGTCGTCGTCCTCGTGCTGCCGGTCGTCACGATCTGGGCCCGCAGGCTGTTGCTGTCGCGCAGCGGCGGGGCGATCGAGTTGTCCTTGCGGCTCAGGCCGAAGTCGCAGGGCCGGGGATGGGTGTTGGGGGTCGGGCGCTTCGTCGGCGACGACCTGCAGTGGTTCCGGGTGTTCTCGCTGAGCACCCGACCGCGCCGGACCCTGTCCCGGCGCGACGTGGAGGTGCACCGTCGGCGGCTGCCGAAGGGACCGGAGCTCTACGCGCTGCTCAAGGGCGCCGAGGTGGTCGAGCTGACCTCGGCCGCAGGGCCGGTCGAGATCGCCCTGGACGCCTCCGCGTTGACCGGCTTCCTGGCCTGGCTGGAGGCCCAGCCTCCCGGCGCGACCCTGCCCGTCTAGCGCTCTGGTTCTGGGCTACCGCTGCGGGCCGGCCCCGAGGGCGTCTCGGACCTCGACCTCGGTCACGTCATACGGCGAGAAGCTCGTCATCCACCAGGTCGCCCCCGCGGCCTGCCATGGCCTGGGGTCCATCTCGACCGACCCGCCGACGGCAACGTCGTACGGCCCGGTGCCTGTGCGCTGGGTGTTGACCGTGGCCACGAGCTCGGCGAGCTGGTCGGGGGTCTCGAGGCCGATCGGGAACACGCCGTCGTGGCGGGCGGCCCGACGCAGCGGGGCGGGGTTGCCCCAGCGCGCGGCGACCCAGATGGGCACATGCGGCTGGATCGGCCGGGGCAGGATGGCGAACCCATCGGCGACGTAGTGCGGGCCCTGGTGCTCCAGGACCGCACCCGAGCCGGCAGCGGCCAGGATCTCGAGCGCCTCGTCGAGCATCTGGGCCCGCACCCGGGCGTCGGGTTGCTCGCCGCAGCCGGACAACTCACCAGAGTTGTCCCCGCCGATGCCGACGCCGAGCGTCAGGCGACCGCCGGACAACCGGTCGAGAGAGGCCACCTCGCGGGCGACCTTGACCGGCCGGCGTCGGGGCAGGGGGGTGATCATGGGTCCGATACGAACCGTCGAGGTCGCACAGGCCATCGCGGCGAGGGTGATCCAGGGGTCCGCGATGTGGGTGACCGGCTCCCGGTAGGTGAGGTTGTCCCAGACGAAGACCCCGTCCCAGCCGGCCGCCTCGGCGTCCGCGGCGAGCCGGGCGACGACCGCCGGCTCGGCCAGCTCCCCGAAGACCGGCAGGAACAGGCCGTGCTGCATCAGCGCTCCCCGCCCGGCTTCCACAGGACGTCACCGTCGGGGTTGGCCACGCGGGACAGGATGAACAGCAGGTCGCTGAGCCGGTTGAGGTAGAGCGCGGGCTCCTTACCGGTCCGCTCGGGGTCGTCCGCGAGCAGCGCCCAGACGGCCCGCTCGGCCCGTCGTACGACGGTGCGGGCGACGTGCAGGAGCGCCGCTCCCGCGGTGCCGCCGGGCAGGATGAAGGACGAGAGCTTCTCAAGGCGCGCGTTGTAGTGGTCGCAGGCCTGCTCGAGCCGCTCGGTGTAGATCGCCTCGACCCGCAGCGGGGGGTAAGCGGGGTTGGGTTCGATCGGTGTGCACAGGTCGGCGCCGACGTCGAACAGGTCGTTTTGGATGCGCCGCAGCAGGACGACGACGTCCTCGGGGAGGTCGCCGAGGACGACGGCCACCCCGATCGCGCTATTGGCCTCGTCGACGTCGGCGTAGGCCGCCAGCCGTGGCGCGGTCTTCGCGATCCGGCTCATGTCGCCCAGCGACGTGGTGCCGTCGTCACCGGTTTTGGTGTAAATGCGGGTCAGGTGTACGGACATGCCTGCAGCCTAGGCGGGCGCCCCTAGAGTCGTCGTGTGGAGCGCTTAGTGGTCGTCGGTGGTGCCCGGCTCGCCGGCGAGGTACAGGTGACCGGGGCCAAGAACATCGTGCTGAAGCTGATGGCGGCCTCGCTGCTCGCGGTCGGCACGACGACCCTGACCGAGGTTCCGGACATCCTTGACGTAGCGATCATGAGCGAGCTGCTGAGTCGCCTCGGCTGCCGGGTCGACCGTGACGGCAGCACCTTGCAGATCGTCGTCCCGGAGCGGCCCCGCCACGAGGCGGACTACGACCTGGTACGCCGGATGCGTGCCTCAATCACCGTCCTGGGGCCCCTGCTCGCGCGGTGTGGCGAGGCCAAGGTGGCGCTGCCCGGCGGCGACGCGATCGGCTCCCGGGGTCTCGACATGCACATCGCGGGGCTGCAGCGGCTGGGGGCGACAGCGGCCATCGAGCACGGCTACCTGGTGGCCACGGCGCCCCGGCTGACCGGCGCCCAGGTCTGGCTCGACTTCCCCAGCGTCGGCGCCACCGAAACGCTGCTGCTCGCGTCCGTGCTCGCCAAGGGCACGACCACCATCGACAACGCCGCCCGCGAGCCTGACATCGTCGACCTGTGCGAGTTCCTGATCGCGATGGGAGCCCGGATAGGTGGGCTCGGCACGTCCACCCTCGAGGTCGAGGGCGTCGCGTCTCTGTCGCCGACCAGCCACCGGACGCTGCCGGACCGGATCGTCGCGGGCACCTGGGCCGTCGCGGCCTGCCTCACCCAGGGCGACATCTTCATCCGTGGCGGCCGCGCCAACCACTTGGAGAGCGCCCTCGACAAGCTGGTCACCGCCGGGGCTGTGGTGACCCGGGAGCCCGAGGGGTTCCGAGTGCAGATGCAGGGACGGCCGCGAGCGGTCGACGTCGTGACGCTGCCCTACCCGGGCTTCCCGACCGACTTGCAGCCCATGATGCTGACGCTCAACGCGGTCGCCGAGGGCACCGCGATGATCACCGAGAACGTCTTCGAGGCCCGATGGATGTTCGTCAACGAGCTGACCCGGCTGGGCGCCGACGTCCGCACCGACGGCCACCACGCCGTCGTACGCGGGATCGCCCAACTGTCCGGGGCACCGGTGACGGCGCACGACATCCGGGCCGGTGCGGCGCTGGTGTTGGCTGGTCTGGTCGCCGACGGTGTCACCGAGGTGCACGACGTCCACCACGTCGACCGCGGCTACGAGGGCTTCGCGGACTCCCTCGTGGCTCTCGGAGCCGATGTTCGCCGGGAGAGCGCGCCCGACCCGCTGTTCTGACCGTCTGTCAGGGGCTGGCGACGAGGCTTCGGGCCCGCTCGAGGTCCTTGCTGAACACGAGCACCTCGAGGTCGTTTGAGATGCCAGCCCGGACGCCCGCCTCTTGAAGGACGTCACGGAGCATCTCGGCGTCGTCGCGGGTCTTGACCGACGCGACGGTGACCAGCAGGCCGTAGTCGCCGGCGCTCAGCACCTTCTCCAGCCTGCGGGCGGTCCGGTCCTCGCGGTGGTCGGTCGAGAAGACCCACCGGCAGATCAGCACGAGCAGCCCAAGCGCGGCGACGGCCACGATCGGGCCCAGCAGGAAGTGGTAGCTCGAGACGACAGGCATGATTTTAGTATCCGGGGGAACGCCGTACGTCGCTACCCAGCGGCCACCCGACCGGGCGCGGTGGCTGCTCGCGGGGCCCCCTGGCGGACAAACGCTGTCGGGCACGCTCGGCGTGTCGTACGACGAAGTGCTGCTGATCGTGACCGGACGGCGGGCTGTCCTTCAGGCCTCACCTGCGTGTTCGGCCGGGGTGGCTCCCACAAGTGTGACGTGATCGTGTCCATGGTTAGGCAACCGTGCCGTGTTTCCTGACGTCTTCCCTCGTAAGGGCTCAGCACCGGTTGGGAAGGGTTGCACATGCTCGAGGTCGTAGGTCACGCGTCCGGCACGGTCATCGGTCTGTCCGGCAAGCTCGACGTCCACGCTGCCGCCGACGTGCGCAACGCGCTCGTCGACGCGGTCGCCGCAGGGTCGGGCGAACTCGTCCTGGACCTGTCCGCGCTCGAGGCGGTTGACGCCACCGGGCTCGGGGTGCTCGTCGGTGCCCACCGCCGCGCGCAGCGGGCCGGCCGCACGCTGGTGCTGGTCGACGTGCCGGTGCCGGTGGCCCGCCTGTTGTTCGTGACCCGGCTCGACCGGGTGCTCGCGACCCGGCGTACCGAGCGCTGCGCCTGACCTGTCGGTTCTCCACAGGCGGCCGAGGGATCCACAGATCGGGTGGGCAGCCGCTGAGGGGTGGCGCCAGCACCAGGGTTGAGTCTGTGTTCGCCACCCTGGAGGTCCTCATGCGTCGTCTGCTCCTGCTCGCCCTCGTCCCTGTCCTCGCCCTCGCCGGTCCCGCGTCGGCGGCCACCGTCCAGACCGCCGTGCCGTGGGGGCTGGACCGGGTGGACCAGCGGGCGCTGCCACTGGACGGCCGATACCACTGGTCCTCCGGCGGAGCCGGCGTCACGGTCTACGTCGTCGACACCGGCATCCGGCTGACCCTTGACGACCTTGCCGGACGGGTCACGACCGGCGTGGACGAGGTCGGCGGGGGTGCCGCAAACGACTGCAACGGGCATGGCAGCCATGTCGCCGGCCTGATCGGGGGCACCCGGTTCGGGGTGGCCAAAAAGGTGCGGCTGGTCGCCGTACGCGTGCTGAACCGCCGTGGGCAGGGCAGTGAGGCGGGGGTGCGGCGCGGCCTCGAGTGGGTGCTCGCCCACCACCGGGCGGGCGACCCAGCGGTCGCCAACCTGAGCCTGGGCGGCGCCCCGTCGGCGATGCTCGATGCGGAGGTCCGCAAGCTTGTCAAGGCCGGCGTGGTGGTGGTGGTCGCGGCCGGCAACGGCGACGCCTTCGGGAGGGCCGCGGACTCCTGCGGCAGCTCGCCGGCCCGCACCCGTGTGGCGATCACGGTCAGCGCCACCGACCGACGCGACACCAAGCCGACCTGGGCCAACGTGGGGACCTGCGTCGACCTGTTCGCTCCCGGCGTGAACATCACCTCGGACTGGGACACCAGTGACGCTGCCACCAAGACCATCTTCGGTACGTCGATGGCCTCCCCGGCTGTGGCGGGAGCCGCCGCAGTGAACCTGTCAACGCACCCGACGCCGACGCCGGCGATGGTGCGGGCCGCGCTGGTCAACGCCGCCACCCTCGGGGTGGTGGTGGGACACGCGTCGGCGCCCGACCGGCTGCTGCACACGAGCAGCTGACCTACCGGTCGGTAACACATATCACGGGGCGTTCCTCTCGCCCGCCGCCGCGCCCTCGTTACCCTGGGAGGTATGAGCGAGCGGGACAAGGCCTGGGTCATGCGGACATACGCCGGTCACAGCACGCCGGCCAAGAGCAACGAGCTGTACCGGAACAACCTGTCCAAGGGGCAGACCGGGCTCTCGGTCGCGTTCGACCTGCCGACGCAGACCGGCTACGACCCGGACTCCGAGCTCGCGCGTGGGGAGGTCGGCAAGGTCGGCGTGCCCGTCTCCCACCTCGGCGACATGCGGGCGCTGTTCGATGGGATCCCGCTCGCCGAGATGAACACCTCGATGACGATCAACGCCACCGCGATGTGGCTGCTCGCGCTCTACGAGGTCGTCGCCGAGGAGCAAGGTGCGGTTTCGGCGCAGCTGGCCGGCACGACACAGAACGACATCATCAAGGAATACCTCTCGCGCGGGACGTATGTGTTCCCGCCCGGGCCGTCGCTGCGGCTGATCACCGACATGGTGGCCTACACCGTCACGCAGATCCCCAAGTGGAACCCGATCAACATCTGCAGCTACCACCTGCAGGAGGCCGGGGCCACGCCCGTCCAGGAGATCTCGTACGCCCTGTGCACCGCGATCGCCGTCCTGGATGCGGTCAAGGCGTCTGGGCAGGTCCCGGACGAGGGCTTCGCTGACGTCTGCGCGCGAATCTCGTTCTTCGTCAACGCCGGGGTGCGTTTCGTGGAGGAGATGTGCAAGATGCGCGCCTTCACGCGGCTGTGGGACCAGCTCCTGCTCGACCGGTACGGCGTGACCGACCCCAAGCAGCGGCGCTTCCGGTATGGCGTCCAGGTCAACTCCCTGGGCCTGACCGAGGCGCAGCCGGAGAACAACGTCCAGCGGATCGTCCTCGAGATGCTCGGCGTCACGCTGTCGAAGGACGCCCGCGCGCGGGCCGTCCAGTTGCCCGCGTGGAACGAGGCGCTGGGTCTGCCCCGGCCGTGGGACCAGCAGTGGTCACTGCGCCTGCAGCAGGTGCTGGCTTTCGAGACCGACCTGCTCGAGTACGACGACCTGTTCGAGGGCTCCGTCGTCGTCGAGGCCAAGGTCGCCGCGCTGTGCGAGCAGGTGCAGGCCGAGGTCGACAAGGTCCAGGGGATGGGCGGCGCGATCGAGGCCGTCGACTACATGAAGACCTCCCTGGTGGGCTCGCACGCCGAGCGCCGCCGCCGGATCGAGGCCGGTGAGGACGTCGTCGTGGGCGTCAACCGCTTCACGACCACAGAGCCCAACCCGCTGCTGGCCGACATCGACGGCGCGTTCATGACTGTCGACCCGGAGGTCGAGGGACATGCCATCAGCGCGATCCGCGAGTGGCGGGCGGCCCGCGTCAGCGCCGTCGTGGACGAGTCGCTGGTGGCCCTGCGGGACGCTGCGCAGTCACACGAAGGTCGGCCAGACAGCAACCTGATGGCCGCCACGCTGGTCTGCGCGCGGGCCGGCGTCACGACCGGCGAGTGGGCCGGGGCGTTGCGCGAGATCTTCGGTGAGTACCGCGCGCCCACGGGCGTCGCCGGCGCCTCGGTCGGCGGCCAGGCGGGCGAGGCGATCTCCGCGGTCCGCGTGCGGGTCCGCGAGACGGGAGAGGAGCTCGGCTCCCGGCTCCGGTTCCTCGTCGGCAAGCCCGGGCTCGACGGCCATTCCAACGGTGCGGAGCAGATCGCCGTACGCGGGCGGGACGTGGGCTTCGAGGTGGTTTACCAGGGGATCCGGCTGACCTCGGCACAGATCGTGGCGGCCGCGGTCGAGGAGGACGTCCACGTCGTGGGGCTGTCGATCCTGTCCGGGTCGCACATGGAGGCGGTGCCCGCAGTGCTGGCCGGCCTGCGCGAGGCCGGTGCCGGTGACGTGCCGGTCATCGTCGGCGGGATCATCCCCGACTCCGATGCGGCCCGGCTCACCGAGCAGGGCGTGGCGGCTGTCTTCACCCCGAAAGACTTCGACATGACCACCGTGATGGACCGGATCGTCGACGTGATCCGGGCGGCCAACGGCCTGGAGTAGGCAAGGCCTGGAGGTAGCGACCGGGCGCCTGCGCAGGTTCCGGCCGTTGCTCGCGCCTCTGGGTGTGGCTGCGGTGTCCGGCTACTTCGACCGCTTCTACCAGGGGTTGCTGGCCCTGTTCGTCCTCGGTGCAGTGTTCGACTGCAAGGTGAGCACCGTCACCCTCACGCCCGAGGGCCTGCGCTCCTGGCCGGCCCGCCGTCAGGTGCGCTGGGCCGATGTGCCGACCGTGACGGTGGCGCGCAGCTTCGGTGGCCGGCAGGTCATCGTGTGGGTGGACGGTCAGCGTCGGGTCGTGCTCTCACCGTCCCGCAGCTGGGGTCGCTTCGGGGACGACAGGTTCGACCGGGACTTCCACACCATCGGGCGGTGG
>JAYTHM010000453.1:0-3313 GCA_043732645.1 Frankiales bacterium | reverse complement strand
GGAGGGAGCGTGTCATGCTGAGCCCCTGCTTGCGCTCCGGCGCGTGGAAGATGCCGCCGTGCTCCAGGACGGGGCTTGTGCGGTTAGCGCCCGGCGATCAGCGCCTGCCAGACGGCTGTCGTAACGATCCCTGTCACGGATAGCCGCCTGGTTCGCTGGTAGGTCAGAACCGCCGCCCGGGTCAGCGGACCGAACTGCCCGTCCGCGCCGACCCGCAGCGCCCGCTGGAGTGCGGCCACCGCGGGGCCGGTCGAGCCGACCCGCAGGACCGTCGCTCGGTACTTGGCGAGTGGGCTGATGGGCTTCGGGGCCGGCGTGGCGACTGGGCGCACGAGCTGCGCCCAAGTCCTGGTGTCCGTCACGCCGGTCTGCGGGAGTTGGTGCACCTGCTGCCAGCGCAGCAGCGACGCCCGGGTGAGCGGGCCGAACTGCCCGTCCGCAATGACCCGCAGCGCACGCTGCAGAGCGGTCACGGCTGGGCCTATGGACCCGAAGCGCAAGAGTTGGCCCTTGTAGTGCGCCAGCGGGTAGGCGACCGGCGTCACGACCGGCACGGGTTTCGAGACCGGCGCAGGTGTCGGCGGGGGCGGGGAGACGGGCGGGGGCGGGGGGACTGGCGCTGGTGCCGGCGCGGGCGGGGAGACGGGCGGGGGAGTGGGCGCGGGCGGGGAGACGGGCGGGGGAGTGGGCGCTGACGCGGGGGAGGTGGTTGGGGCTAGGAGCATGGACCAGGTCGCGGGGTCGGTCACCCCTGTCGATGGGAGGCCGTGGGCCGTCTGGAACGCCCGGAGCGCCGCCGCGGTCAGCTGACCGAACGCACCGTCCGGGTCTGCGCCGACCGCTCGCTGGACTGCCGCGACCGCCGGGCCGACCGACCCGATGCTCAGGAGCTGCCCGGTATACGTCGACAGCGGCAGGACCGGCACCGGAACCGGGATGGGCATGGTGTGGCCCCAGGTTGCGTCGATCACCGACGGCCCGTTGAACCGGTCCATATCGACCGCCCCGGAGATGCCCGGGACCTGCCCAGCGTCGCTGTACTGCCAGAACGTCCACGTCGCCCAGCCGCCGGGCATCCCGGGGAGCGGAGCGGTCGTGCCCGTCAGGTCGTGGTAGTCCGCCAGGAACAGCGGGTAGCCGGTGAACGTGTGGCTGTCGCCCATCGCGGTGCGCCAGAAGTACGCATAGGTGTAGATGACCGGAAGTCGTCCGGTCAGGGCCTGGACCGTGTCGAGCCAGGTCTGTGACCAGGTGACGAGCTGTGCGGGCGTGAGCCCCCCCGCGTCTTCCAGGTCGAACATCGGCGCGAGGGCCCCCGGCTGCTGCATTAGGCCAGTGACCGCGACGAAGTACCGGGCCTGTGCTGCGGCCGACCCGAGTTTGAGGTTCGGCCGGGCGAAGTGATAGGCCCCGCGGGCCATCCCGACGGCCCCGAGCCCGTTCCAGTCCGCAGCGAAGTACGGGTTGGTGTACCCGGTGTCCTCGGTAGCCTTGACGAACGCGAAGTCCTGGCCGGCGGCCTTGACCTTTGCCCAGTCCAGGCTCGTGGAGTGCTGGTAACTGGCCACGTCGACCCCGGCGAGCCGGAACCGCTCCGGTCCAGCTGCGGTCCCAGCAGCCCCACCCGACAGGGCGACTGCGCAGGCAAGGGACAGAGCGGATGGGGCGAGGCGGACACGCATGAAGGCACCTTCACAGTTACTGGGGACCGCGGCTGGAGTCCCGGGACGATCGGAATACACGGTGTCTCGACTCCCTCAGGTCACCTCTGGAGCCGAACCGGGAACCCGCCACCTCCACCCGTGCTTACGGTTGCTCGCGGCTTCAGCCCCCAGCCGATCGGGTCAAGGTACTGCACATACCGAGTCAGCTGGCCGCCTTCAACCGCAAACTGTCACCGTGGCCGGCCATCACCTGCCCGTCGTCGCCCTCGCCCCGCAGGATGCAACCGCGGCATCACAACGGACCACTGCTGCGTCTACCGTCAGGATCAGCCCCGGTTTGTCATTGACACGGCCCGTTCGAGACCTCCGCGCTCAAGCGCTCATCGCTCGCCTCCTGGTCGCCCTTTTTCCAAGTTACTTCGACCTGAGCAACCTGATGGGTTGAGATCATGGCCTGGCATGAGAGGCGGCTTTGCTCGTCGCGGATCTGGGCGGCGATCTCGGCGGAGGCCGCAGTTGCCGACACTGTCATGAAGCCGCCGGTGACTGCCACGGACACCACTGAAGGCGCGAGTGCAAAACGATGGTCGGCGGTGCAGAGAACGAACGGCGGTGAGGTCCTGCTTCTCAACCGCTTACCGAGTTAGCTGACGGACTCGGGCCAGAAAGGGGCCTCACCACGACCGGGCCAAGGCCCAGGTGTGGATTTGCCCCAAGGAGTGATCCTGTGGGCGTCGTATGGCGAGATCGACGCCGACTGCTGAATGTCGCCGCCGGCGACACAAACGCAGGTCCGGGACCGCCTATGTGTGGGGGGCACGCGACCAGTCTCACAGCTGCAGGCGCCGCCAGATCTCGCGGGGGATCAACGCCAACATCGGCGCGACCAGGCGCAGGGCGGGCGGGTCCCAGGCTATGTCGCTGCCCTTGTCCAGGGCACGGCGCACGGCCCGCCCGACCGCCTCGGGGGTGGTGGCCAGTGGCGCCGGCGGCAGCCCCTCGGTCATCCGCCCATGCACGAAGCCGGGCCGCACGACGAGGACGCGCACGCCGTCTGGTGCCAACCGGTCAGCCAGGCCGCTGGCAAAGGCATCGAGACACGCCTTGCTTGCTCCGTAGAGGTAGTTGGACTTACGCGCCCTCAGGGCGGCGACCGAGGACAGCACCACGAGTCTGCCGTGCCGCTGCTCGCGTAGGGCCTCACCCAGCGGAACCAGCACGTCCACAAGGCCGACGAAGTTGGTGGCCAACACGTTGTGCGCCCGATCGGCGTCGCTCGCGGCCTCGAGCCCGAGAATCCCGGTGGCCGCGATCACCACATCGAGGTCCCCCCCGGCCATGACGTGCTCGACCAGCGCCGCCGCGTTCACGGGGTCTGTCGCGTCCCGGGCCAGGCAGGTACGCCGTACCCCGGCGGGCAGGCGGACCGCAGCGAGCGCCGCGTCGCAGCGCCCTGCGTGCCGACCCGAGCACCGCAGAGCTGCAGTCCACGCGTCATGCGTCGCTGGTGGTCGCGTCCCGGCCCCGGTGTAAACGACGACGGACGTAGGTTGCCTCGATAGCCGCCAAGCTCCCGAGGAAGGACCTACGTCCGTGTCAGTTGGAGTATCACCTGCTAAGCGTTTGCGAGTCGAGATTGATGAGTTGTC
>JAYTHM010000452.1:0-3336 GCA_043732645.1 Frankiales bacterium | reverse complement strand
TGCGGGGCTTGCCCAACGTGATCCTCACGCCGCACGTCGGCGGCTCGACGGAGGAAGCGCAGCAGGACATCGGCCACTTCGTCGCCGGCAAGCTGCGCGACTACGTTGCCGACGGAGGTACCTCGCTGTCGGTCAACCTGCCTCCCGTGACACTGCCTCGTGAGCCCGGCCAGACCCGCCTGCTGCACCTACACCTCAACACCCCGGGTGTGCTTGCCACCGTCAACAGCCTGCTGGCTGAGCACGGGGTCAACATCGAAGGGCAGCTGCTGTCGACCCGCGGCACGCTGGGCTACGTGGTGACTGACATCGCCGATGACCCCACTGACGACGTGGTCGACGCTTTGCGTGCCTTGCCGGAGACGGTGCGCCTGCGGGTCCTGCGGTGATCGCCGACCTGGAGGCGGTCGTCGGGGCTGAGCACGTGCTCGTCGACGACGACGTGAAGGCCTCCTACGAGACCGACTGGACCGGTCGCTTCACCGGCCGGTCGCTGTGTGTCGTACGACCTGCCACGACGGAGCAGGTGGCCGCCGTGCTGCGGCTGTGCACGGCCGCGGGAGAGAAGGTCGTCGTGCAGGGCGGCAACACCGGTCTTGTGGGTGGGGGTACACCCGCCGGTGGTGAGGTGCTGCTGTCCCTGCGGCGGCTGACGGCGCTGGGCGACGTCGACATCGCCTCGGCCCAGGTCGCCGCCGGTGCCGGCGTCACCCTCGTTGACCTGCAGAACCACGCCAGGGCAAGTAATTTTGATGTCGGTGTTGACCTCGCTGCCCGCGACAGTGCGACGGTCGGGGGCCTCGTCGCGACCAACGCAGGCGGTATCAGGGTGCTCCGGTACGGCTCGATGCGGGCGCAGGTCATGGGCTTGGAGGCCGTCCTCGCGGACGGCTCGGTGATCTCCCGGATGGCCGGGCTGTCAAAGGACGGCACCGGTTACGACCTCGTCGGCCTGATGGCTGGCTCGGAGGGGACGCTCGCGGTCGTCACCGCCGTACGCGTGAGGTTGTGGCCTCGGCTGCGGGCCCGGGCCGTCGCGCTGCTAGCGATGGACTCGACGGAGGCCGCCGTCGCGCTTCTGCCGGGGCTGCGGGCGTCCCTGCCGTCCCTGAGCGCTGCCGAGCTGTTCTACGGCAGCGGACTTGCGTTGGTGCGTAAGCACTCTGGGCTGCCAGCTCCTTTCGCGGTGGAGCACGAGGCGTACCTGCTGCTGGAGTGCGCGGACCTGACCGACCCGATCGACCAGCTCGCGGCAGCCGTGTCCGAAGCCGAGGGCCTGGTGGATGCCACCGTCGCCACCGACGCTGCCGGGCAGCGGGCGCTGTGGGCCTACCGCGAGACGCACACCGAGTCGATCAGCGCCGAAGGCGTGCCCGTCAAGCTTGACGTCTCCGTCCCGACGGCCAGGCTGCCGGAGCTGGCCGCCGCGCTGGACGCCACCATCACGGGCGTCTGCCCGGGTGCCCGGCCGATCGTGTTCGGACACGTCAACGAGGGCAACCTGCACGTCAACGTCCTCGACACCGGTGACCAGCACGAGGAGGTCACCGACGCTGTGCTGCAGCTCGTCGCCTCGCTCGACGGGTCGATCAGCTCAGAGCACGGCGTGGGTCGCGCAAAGGTCCCGTGGCTGCAGCTGTCGAGGTCGGCGAGCGAGATCGCCGCGATGCGGTCGGTGAAGGCCGCTTTCGACCCGTCCGGCACGCTAAACCCTGGCGTCCTGCTGGCCTGATGGCTCCGTGTCAGGGCGGCGCAAAGACTGCCCGCAGGGGCATCAAGAACGCAGTCAGGACGCTCGTCACAGGTGCGCCACTCAGGTCTGCTGGGACAGGCACCAGGGAGAACTCCGTGCTCGGCACCCCCAAGCGCATGGTCGTCGGCCGGGCGCTTCGCAGCGACCGGCTCGGCGACACCCTGCTGCCGAAGTCCCTCGCACTGCCCGTTTTCTGCAGCGACCCGCTGTGCTCGGTCGCCTACGCGACCGAGCAGATCGTCCTCGTCCTGGGCCTCGCAGGCCTGTCACTGCCGTACCTGACGCCCTGGTTGGCCGTGGGCGCCGTGGGCGTCGTCGCCCTTCTGGTGATCGTGCTTGCGTCGTACCGCCAGACTTGCCACGCCTACCCCGACGGGGGTGGCGCCTATGCAGTCAGCCGGCGCAACCTCGGGCCGACGGCCGCCCTGGTTGCCGCCATCGCCCTACTCGCCGACTACGCCCTCACGGTAGCTGTCAGCGTGGTTGCTGGGGTCGCTGCCGTCACCAGTGCGTCGGCCTCGCTGGCACCCCACGCGGTCGCCCTGAGCGTCGGCTGCATCGTCGTCGTGACGGTCGTCAACCTGCGCGGCATCAAGGAGTCTGGGAAGGCCCTTCGCCGTCCCCACCTACGGCTTCGTCATCATCATCTGCGTGCTGTTGGGGGTGGCTTTGAGCAAGGGCCTGCTCGGGGGACACCTTGCCGCCGAGAGCGCCAGCTGGGGTGTGCGCAAGGTGCACCAGACCGGCGGCTGGCTCACGGTCTACCTCGTGCTGCGGGCCTTCGCGAGCGGTTGCACCGCACTGACCGGCGTCGAGGCGATCAGCGACGGCGTCCCGTTGTTCAAAAAGCCGAAGAGCAAGAACGCCGCCAGCACGCTCGTTATCATCTGCCGGTCTCCCGCCTGCGCGAGCCGACCCTGCGCGTGCTCGCCTTCACCCGGGTGATCCGTCCGCACGACCTGATCGCCCTCACGGTCCAGGTCGACCCGGAGAAGACGGGGGCCTTGGTGCTCGAGTGGGCCGAACGGGGCATCCCTGTCCCGCTGGCGGTTCTCGACTCGCCGTACCGGGAGATCTCCCGGCCGTTGCTGGAGTACGTGAAGCGGGTCGCCGCGTGATGTGGTCTGCGTCTTCATCCCGGAGTACGCCGTGGGTCACTGGTGGGAGCAGCTTCTGCACAACCAGAGCGCCCTGCGCCTCAAGGGACGCCTGCTGTTCCAGCCGCGCGTCATGGTCACCAGCGTGCCGTGGCAGCTGCAGAGCTCACTGGCCAAGGCCGACTGAGCAGTCTCCTGCCGGGTGACCCCCCGACCTGACAGGCTGTGAGGCGTGCCGCCGCCCCCGACCCGAGGGCTGCCGGTGCGCCGGCAGCTCGCCGGTGCCGCCGCAGCCCTGGTCGGACTGCCCGCGCTCACCTTGGTGCTCGTCCAGGCCCGCAAAGATCTGAGCTACGCGACGCCCGTGCTTCTTGTGCTGCTGCTCGTGCTCGTGGTCGCGCTGCTCGGCGGAATCCGTCCCGGGGTGCCCACCGCGATCGTGGGCGGGCTGTCGCTGAACTACTTCTTCACGCCGCCGTTGCACCG
>JAYTHM010000451.1:0-3350 GCA_043732645.1 Frankiales bacterium | reverse complement strand
TCACCACCGAGTTCACGTCGGCCTTCAAGCGACCGGTGCTCGTCGGGCAGCCGCACACCCTGGTCGCGGAGTGTGGGCCGCTCGAGGAGGACGGCCGCACGCTGCGCGTGACGGCGAGCATCACCCGCGCCGACGGCAAGCTGTGCACGCAGGCGAGCGCCCGCTACTACGCGATGACGGTCGAGGAGACCGCTGCTTCGGCCGGCATCCCCGAGCTGCCCCAGGAGATGGTGCGAGCCTTCGGCTTCGCCGAGGGCTCGTGACCTGGGCCGTCATCGGTGCCGGCTACACCGGGATCGCCGTGGCCGCAGCCTTTCTCGACGCGGGCCTGGACGTCGAGGTGCTCGACCGACGACCCATCGTCGGTGGGCTGTGGGTCGACGGGACCTACGACTCGGTCCGCCTCATCACCAGCCGCAAGGTCACCGCCTTCGACGGTCGCCCGCTCCCGGACGGATCGACGTTCCCTACCGGGCCGGAGCTGCTCGATTACCTCACGGCAACGGCAACGAGCACCGGGGTGCTCGACCACTTCCGAGGGCAGAACCAGGTCCTTTCGGTCAGCCCCGAGAGCGACCGCTGGGCGGTGACGACCACCACCAGCCACACGTCGTACGACGGAGTGGTCCTGGCGACGGGCCTGTTCCAGGTTCCTCGGATCCCCCTGCTACCAGGCGTTCTGAGCATCCCGCAGCTACACACGTCGGCCTACCGGCACCCTGGACAACTCGGTGACGACGTCCTGGTCGTGGGGCTCGGCAGCTCCGGGGCGGACGTCGCGCAGGACGCCGTCGCCGCCGGCAAGCGGGTGACTCTCGCGGTCAACCGCGGCCGACACGTCATTCCCCGCAGCGTCCTGGGCTCTCCTGTCGTCGAGATGCGCCGTCCTGCCCTGCTGCCCGAGCTTCCGATGCGGCTTGGGCTGGACGCCCTGGTGCGCTTGAGCTCCTGGCGATCCGGTCGCCTGCCCTCGCCACGACACCTGGTCCTGGCCGAGTCCCCGGTGGTGCACTCGGCCCTGCTCCCGCTGGTCGCGTCGGGCGCGGTCACCGTACGGGCGGGCGTGAGCGCCCTGTGCGGCCACGAGGTGGCCTTCAGGGACGGGACCACTGAGGGCTTCGACACGGTCGTGTGGGCCACCGGTTACGACTACGACCTGCCCATCGACCGGGCGCACGTCGACGGGGGCACCGGGGGCTATCGCTCAGCACCGCCGAGGCTGGTCGGGGGTGCCTGGTCGCCGGTCTCCCGCGGGCTGGCCGCCGTCGGCCATCGGGAGCCGCGGGGCGGTCGCGGGCCGTACCTGTCCGCGCTGGCCGGACTGGTGGCGGCCGGGGCCCGCGCGCAGGCCTGGGTGGACGAACCCGTCGGCCGGCGCCTGGCCGACACGATGGGACCGACGGCTTCGGTGTTCGTCGACAACGCCCCGGAGATCCGGGCCCTGCGCCTGCTGACAGCCGCCGCCAACCGGCTCTGAGGTCCGCCGGCTCGGTGGCACGTGGGTCAGGCAGGATGAAAGACGCAGCCGACGGTACCCATCCCCACGTGCACAGCGACCGATGGGCCCATGTCGTAGCGGACCAGCTGCTCCACATCGCAGGCTTCGCGCAGTCCGCTCTCGAGGGCATCGGCAAGGGCGGCCGCACCCAGATGACCGACGCCGATGCGGAGCCGCACACCCGCGGACTGCTCCCGCACGTAGCCGACGAGGGTCTTCACCGCCCCGTCGACGTCACCGACCCGACCGACCGGCGTCATCCCGCCCTGGGCCAGGGCCAACACGGGGATCGCCAGGTCGGCCGCAGCCCGCGCGAGCCGACCTCCGCCGACGGCCAGCGCGAGGGTGCCCACGACGAAGACGTTGCCCATCGCCTCCGCCGTACGACGGGCGGCCTCGGCCGCTGCGAGGACGTCACCACCTGCGGCGAGCACCTCGCCGGCAGCCCATACGCACAACGCCACCGGGAAACTCGCCGACCCGGTATCGACGACCTCGACGGGGACCCGGGACATCGACGCGGCCAGCCGTGCGGTGTTGGCGACCCCGGAGATGCCCCCACCGGCGTGGATCGACAGCAGCTGTGTCGCCCCCTCGTCCGCGGCCTGCTCGTAGGACTTGAGGAACTGCCCGGGGCTCGGGGTCGACGACCCCACGGCGGCACCGCGCTCGAGGGCTGCGGTGATCCCAGCGAGGTCGAGGTCGACTCCCTCCAGGTGAGCGACACCGTCGACCACCACGGTCATCGGTACGACGAGGACGCCGTACTCCTGTTGCAGGGCAACGGGAAGCTGGCCGTTGGAGTCGGTGACGAGGCAGATCACGACACGCGGGCTGGACGGGGCCTGCGGTCACTGAAACCGAACAGTTGACCGGCAGCCTGCTGCACCGCCATCGACCAGGTCGGGTAGGAGTGCGAGGTCTGGGCGAGCCGCCCGACGAGCAACCCGAAGCGCATGACCAGGGCCACCTCGGCCATCATCTCTCCAGCCCGCTCCGCCACGATCGTGGCACCGAGCACCCGGCCCCCGCCAACGTTGCGGGTCAGCGGCTTCGGACCGACGATGAGCTTCACGAAGCCCTCGGTGCGTCCGGAGGTGCGGGCCCGGTCGAGCTCGGCCATCGGCAGCCCCACGACGCGGGCGTCCTTGTGCTGCTCGGCGGCCTGGGCCTCGGTAAGCCCGATGCGGGCAACCTCGGGGTCGGTGAAAGTCACCCACGGCACAGCGTCCTCGGCGAACTTGACCAGCTTGCGGGTCAGCGCACTGGTCGCCGCGATCCGGCCCATCTCGTCGGCGGCGTGGGTGAAAGGCAGTCGGCCGGTCACATCGCCCGCGGCATAGACGTTCTTGACGGAGGTGCGCATCCGCAGGTCGACCTGCACACCGCCCTGCTTGGTCAGGGCCAGCCCGAGCGGCTCGAGCCCGGAGGAGGACGGCTTGCGGCCGACCGCGACCAGCAGGTGGCTGGCCTCGAACGAGCCCTGGTCGGTGACGATCTGGATGCCACCGGCGGTGCGCGCGACGGCCTCGACCTTGGTCTTGACCCGCAGGTCGATGCCCCTGCGTGTCAGGGCGGCGTGCACCACCTCCGAGGCCTCCGGCTCCTCCTTGCTGAGGATGCGGTCGGCCGACTCGAGGACGGTCACCTCGCAGCCGAGGGCGCGGAAGGCCTGGGCCATCTCGCAGCCGATCGCCCCTCCGCCCAGGACCGTCAGATGCCGGGGGGCTTCAGTCAGCCCGAACATCGTCTCGTTGGTGAGGTAGTCGACGGTGTCGAGCCCGGGCAGCTTCGGGACGACCGGCGAGCTCCCGGTGGCCACCACGAGCTTGCGCGAGCTGAGGGTCCGGCC
>JAYTHM010000450.1:0-3351 GCA_043732645.1 Frankiales bacterium | reverse complement strand
CCCCGCTCACGGCCGAGCGGGCGACCTGCCAACGGTGCGGACGGCTGACGCTCCGGCGACGGAGGCGGTCGTGACGCTGCTTGTGCGCCAATCGGGCTAAGCAGGTCCAGGCATGTCGTGATGTCGGGCGTTGAGTTGCGCGCCCGACCCGAAGGGGCATCGGTCACCGAACGTGCATGCGTTTCGCGAGCAGGTGGTCACGCTCAGTACAGCTCGGGCTGGCCCTTTCCTCGCGCACCCGACCCAGGGACTTGCCTCTTGCCCACGGTGGCAGCAGGATCGGCTGGGTAGGACCAGGCAGGGCTGTCAGGGGCCAAGGAGGTCGTCATGCATGCCGTCGTCGGAGACACCATCGCCATCCCTGGCCGGGCAGTCGGGCAGACCGGCCGACTCGGAGAGGTCATCGAGGTCAAGGGACCCCAAGGTGGGCCTCCGTACCGGGTGAAGTGGCACGACGGACACGTCGCCATCTGCTACCCCGGCCCGGAGACGCGGATCCAGCACGAGGGGCAGTTGGATCTCACCTGAGCTGAGAGCTCAGTCGTCGTAGCGGATCAGGCCGCGGAAGTTCTTGCCGTCCCGCATGTCCTGGTAGCCCTGGTTGATCTCGTCAAGGGTGTACTCCTTGGTGACCATCTCGTCGAGCTTGAGGTGGCCATCCATGTAAAGACCCAGCAGCTTCGGGATGTCGACCGTCGGGTTGGCGTTGCCGAAGATGCAGCCGACGAGTTCCTTGCGCTGCATCGCGAAGTCGAACAGGTTGAGCTTGACGTCCTCGTTGAGCATCGGCGAGATCGACGTGATGACGGCGCGACCAGCCTTCTTGATGATCGACGTCAGCTCGCCGACCTGGTGCCCCTCGGCGACGCCGACGGTGAGGATGGCCTTGTCAGCCATCGCCCCGCGGGTCAGCTTGGAGACCAGGACATGAGCCTCGAAGTGGCTGCCGACGGCGTGCGTTGCGCCGAGGTCGAGGATCGCCTCGCGCTTCCACTCGACCGGCTCGACGACGACGACATACCGCGCGCCGGAGAACCTCGCGCCCTGCACGGCGGCCGTGCCGATGCCGCCGACGCCGTAAACGACGACGGTCTCGCTCGGCTGCACGTCCGCGGCGTACACCGCGGAGCCCCAGCCGGTGGTGACGCCGCACCCGACGAGGGCAGCCTTGTCCAGCGGGATGTCGTTGTCGATCTTCACGCAGCTCTCCACCGCCACGACCGTGTACGGCGAGAAGGTGCCGAGCGCAACCATGGTTCCGAGGTCGCGCCCGTCCTTGGTGTGGTGCCGGGCGGTCTGGTCGGTGAACTGCCGGCCGCCGAGCAGGAACGCACCGAGGTCGCAGATCTGGGACCGGCCCTGGCGACAGCTCGGGCACTTGCCGCAGGAGGGGATGAAGGAAAAGACGACGTGGTCGCCGATGGCGAGGTCAGTGACACCCTCACCGACCTCCTGGACGACGCCGGCGCCCTCGTGGCCGCCGATGACGGGGAACTGGCTGATGCCCATCAGCTCGGCGATGTCGGTCGGCAGAGCCATGTCCCCGGTGACCATGTGCTCGTCAGAGTGGCAGAGCCCAGAGGCGGCCAGCTTGACGAGGACCTCGCCGCGCTTGGGCGGGTCGAGCTCGATGTCCTCGACGCTCCACTCGGTGTGCGGCTCCCACAAGATGGCGGCACGCGTCTGCATCGATGCATCTCCAGGCTCAGAAGTCAGGCAAAATATAGAACGTGTTCTTACCGGCGAAACGTAGCCGTTCCACACCGCCCTGTCACCGGGCGTTCCGGTCCTCGCCGCCCGTCGTTGCCGCCTCGAGTCGTCGGTCTGGCATCCTCACGTGCGGTCGCCGTCAATGACGCCGGCGCCCGACCACGGGAGAACACCGACGTGCAGACCGCCCTTGAGTCCGCGCTGCTCCAGCTGGAGAGCGCTGCCCGCCACCTCGGCCTCGACGACGGGCTGCACCAGATGCTCGCGACGCCGCGCCGCTCGCTGGAGGTCGCGGTGCCGCTGCGCCGCGACGACGGCACCCTTCAGGTGCTGAAGGGATACCGGGTCCAGCACAACCTCAGCCGCGGACCGGCCAAGGGCGGCGTCCGGTTCCACCCGCACACCGACCTCGACGAGGTCCGCGCCCTCGCCATGTGGATGACCTGGAAGTGCGCCCTCATCGGCATTCCGTACGGCGGGGCCAAGGGCGGCGTCGCGGTCGACCCGCGGGTCCTGAGCCGGAACGAGCTCGAGCGGGTGACCCGGCGCTACGCGTCGGAGATCATGCCGATCATCGGTCCGGAGAAGGACATCCCCGCGCCTGACGTAGGCACCGACGAGCAGACAATGGCCTGGATGATGGACACTTACTCCACGCACGCCGGCTACACCGTCACCGGTGTCGTCACCGGCAAGCCGGTGTCGATCGGCGGCTCCCTCGGCCGAGGCGGCGCCACCTCGCGCGGGGTGATGTACGCCTGCTTCTTGGCACTGAAGGAAGCCGGCGTGGACCATCGCGGCGTCCGCGTCGCTGTGCAGGGCTTCGGCAAGGTCGGCGGGCTCGCCGCGCAGTACCTGCACGACGCCGGCTGCTGCGTCGTCGCGGTGTCGGACGTGGGTGGCGGCATCTACAACCGGCGGGGCCTTGACCCGGCGGCCCTGCTCAAGCACCTCAAGGCGGGCGCCGACACCGTCGTCGGCTATCCCGGTGCGGATGAGATCAGCAACGCTGAGCTGCTCGAGCTCGACGTGGATGTGCTCGTCCCCGCGGCCCTCGAGGGCGTCATCCATGAGGGCAACGCGGCCGCGATCAAGGCCCGCTTCGTCGTCGAGGGCGCGAACGGCCCCACCACCCCGGACGGTGACGCGATCCTCGAGGACCGCGGCATCGTGGTCGTCCCCGACGTCTTCGCCAACTCCGGCGGTGTCGCGGTGTCCTATTTCGAGTGGGTCCAGGACCTGCAGGCCTACTTCTGGTCCGAGGACGAGGTCAACGACCGTCTGAAGACCCTCATGGAACGCGCGTACGACGAGGTCTCGACGCTGGCCGCCGCAGAGGGGTTGTCGCTGCGGATCGCTGCCCAGGTCATCGGTGTCGGCCGGGTGGCGGACGCCCACCGAACCCGCGGCCTGTATCCCTGAGGAGCCGGAAGATCCCTGAGGCTGGGGTGTCGGACCTCCCCGCGTGTGAGAGTGGTTGTGCCATGATGGAGGGCGAATAACAATTGTGTAGTTCGCCTGCCCAGGAGGTTTGATGGACACCGCAGCTGCTCTGACCGCGGTCCCCGATGTCTCGGGTGACCTTGCCGACCGTGAGCGCGAGATCCTCGCCTTCGAGCGCCAGTGGTGGAAGTACGCCGG
>JAYTHM010000449.1:0-3371 GCA_043732645.1 Frankiales bacterium | reverse complement strand
CGGAAGTCCACGAAACCCAGGTCCAACGCCTTCTTCCGCTTGTAGACGAGGCCGTCAAGGAACAGCAACGTCGAAACATGTGTCTCGACGACGCGCGTGGTCGGGAGCACGGGAGCCGCCATGACACCACGGTGCCGCACAGCTGCAGCATCGGCCAGGGACAAAGGTCCCCCGGGCTGCGGGCCCTTTCGCTCAGCCTCACCCGCCGAGCAGTTCAACCGGGTTCCGCTCGTTTTCCTGGCAAAGTAGCTCCTGTCTCACAGGCTGTTCACAGCAGTCGTGCCTAGAGTCAGAACATGATCGAGGCTTCAGGACTGACCAAGCGGTACGGCGAGAAGACGGCCGTCGATTCGGTCTCGTTCACGGTGAGGCCTGGGATGGTCACTGGATTCCTCGGGCCGAACGGCGCTGGAAAGTCCACGACGATGAGGATGATCGTCGGTCTTGACCGCCCGACGGAGGGGGCGGTCTTTGTCAACGGGCGCGCCTACCGGGAGAACAAGGCTCCGCTGCACGAGGTCGGGACCCTACTGGAGGCGAAGGCCGTCCACACCTCGCGCTCGGCGTACAACCACCTCAGGGTCCTCGCGGCCACGCACGGTATCTCCGACAAACGTGTCGCCACCGTGTTGGACCTGGTAGGCCTGAGTGACGTAGGTCGAAAGCGCGCCGGGGCATTCTCCCTCGGAATGGGGCAGCGCCTCGGCATCGCCTCGGCACTGCTGGGCGATCCCGGGGTGCTCCTGCTCGATGAGCCGATCAACGGTCTCGACCCTGAGGGGATCCGCTGGGTGCGGGACCTGCTCCGTGGGCTTGCCGCTGAGGGCAGGACGGTCTTCGTCTCGAGCCATCTCATGAGCGAGATGGCGCAGACGGCCGATCACGTCATCGTTGTAGGCCGCGGCCGGGTCATTGCCGATGTGCCTATTCAGCAGATCATCTCCGGTGCCTCAACAGGTGCGGTCGAGGTCCGTTCGCCGCGAGCCAGAGAACTGTCGACGGTCCTCGCCGGCGAAGGTGTCGTGATCCTGCAGCGCGCAGCAGACCAGTTGGAGGTGACCGGTCTGACCGTGGGTCAGATCGGCCAGGCGGCGCTCGACGCCGGTGTGGTGCTGCACGGCTTGACCCCGCACGAGGCGTCACTCGAGGAGGCGTTCATGGAGATGACGCGCGACGCGGTCGACTTCCACGCCCACGTCGGGAGCGCAACAGCATGAACACCGCCATCAGCACGGTCGCGTCAGGTACGCAGCCTGGGCCACCGGCTTCGCAGGCCGCCCTATCGGGCTCGCGTCTGACCTTCCCACGCCTCGTGCGCGCCGAGTGGCTGAAGTTGAAGACGTTGCGCTCGACCTGGATCACCCTGACGGCGGCAATCGTCGTGCTTGTCCTTGCTGCCGGGCTGATTGCGAACCACCTGCACAGCAACCTCGTCAACCCTGGTGCCTTCAACGACCCGGGAGACCGCGACGTCCTCACCACCCCGCTGCGGGGGTTCGGGGTCACCCAGCTGATCATGGGCGTGCTCGGTGTCTTGTCGATCACCGGCGAGTACGCCACGGGCATGATCCGGGCGACGTTCGTCGCGGTGCCCAAGCGGCTGCCCGTGCTGTGGGCCAAGATCGTCGTGTTCGCCACACTCGGGTTCAGCGCGATGCTCATCGCTGCGTTCGCGGCGTTTTTCACCAGCCAGCAGTTCCTGGGAAGCTACGGGATCGGCCTCGGCTCGCCGCACGCGACGCGCGTCGTGATCGCTCTCGCCGGCTACCTCACCCTGGTGGGCCTGCTCGGTCTGGGACTTGGTTTCATGGTGCGAAGCACCTCCGGGGGGATCGCGTTCCTGGTCGGCGTGCTCCTGGTCGCACCGGGGATTCTGGCCGCTCTGGGCACCTCCTGGGCGACCAGCGCACTCCACTACCTCCCGCTGAGTGCCGGGCAGGCGATGTTCTCCAACACCCTCCCGATCGGCGGGGAGCTCACCCCAGGCGGTGGGTTGGCAGTTTTGGTCCTCTGGGTCGCAGCGGCTATCCTCGGCGCCATGGTTGTCGTCATGCGACGAGACGCCTGAGCCCTTTGGTCGGCGTCAAGGCCAACGTCGGGTCAGATGCTGAAGCGCACCACACAGGCAATCCCGACCACCAGGCTGTAGATCGCGAACGGTGTGAGGGTTCGGGTCTCGAAGTACCTCACGAGGAACCGGATCGACAGATAGGCCGAGACGAAGGCGACGGCCACGCCGATGACGATCTGTCCGTGGATGTGCGAAGCAGCAGGTCCTGCCAGTGACGGCAGCTTCAGGGCCCCGGCTGCAAAGATCACCGGAGTGGCGAGCAGGAACGAAAAGCGCGCGGCGTCCTCGTGGGACAGGCCACGGACGAGGCCGCCGACCATGGCGACGCCGGAGCGGCTGATGCCCGCGAACAATGCCGCGACCTGGAACGCCCCGACACCGAGACCCTCCTTGTAGGACAGCGAAAGGATCGGCCGGGTGCCGCGCCCCGGCTCGCCCGGCCCATCCTGGACGCCCCCTGCGGCGACAGCGGCCTCCGAGGTTCGCCGTAGGCGCTCGCCAACGAGCAGGACGACGCCGTTCAGGGTGAGGAAGATCGCGGCGGCCAAGGGCTTGGCGAAGATGGTGCGGAAGGTGTGCTCCAAGGCGACCCCGGTCAGCCCAACTGGGATGGTGGCGATGACGATGAGCCAGGCCAGGCGGCTGTCGTCGTCCTCGGCGACGATCCGTCGTGCAGCCAGCGTCGGCCTGAGGCTCCGGAAGAACCCGCTGATGATGCGAATCCACTCCTGACGGAAGAACAGCAGCAGCGCAGTGGCTGTCGCCACGTGGAGGGCGACGATGAAAGCCAGGTAGAACGACGATCCGCTGTCTGCCCTGGAGGACTCCGTCACCAAGGGCTTCCAGGAGCCACCGATGAGCGCAGGTAACAGAACAGAGTGGCCGAGGCTGGATACGGGGAACAGTTCGGTGACGCCTTGCGTCAGTCCTATGACAACGGCTTGCAGGTAGCTGAGCACGGTTGGCAACCTCTTCTGAGAGCGAGCGGCCAGTGTGCCGTACCCGGGCGCGGACAGGCGGTTATGACGGACGCGGCGCCACCAGAGGAACTCGTCAACCGGGTAGCGGCCTCGGCTCGCGCGCTCGACCACGGCGGCACCGAGGCCGGTCATGGCCGACCCCACCTGCCTCCGCGTCGCCGGCGACCTCACGCTGCTGATGAGCCCGCGACCGGTGGTCGGGACCTGCCAGATCGGGCGGAGCAGCAGCGGCCAACACCACCTGCTCCCCGCGCGCGACGCCCAACGGGGCAAGGATGCCACGGCGTCCTGGCGGAGCTGCGCCAGCTCAACGAGCGGCT
>JAYTHM010000448.1:0-3381 GCA_043732645.1 Frankiales bacterium | reverse complement strand
CGCACGTCACCGCTGCAGGCGGCGAGCAACGTGGCCAGCAACCAGAAGGTGAGGACCTCGCGGCCGGTGGGGAAGCCGGTGAACGCCGTCAGCACGGTGAACCCGACCACCACCAGCAGCAGCAGCCGTCGCCGGCGGCTACGGGCTCGCGGCCCGGCCAGCTGCCAGGCGGAGAGCTCCGGCGATTCCTCCTCGGGAACCTCCCGCACCTGTGCCGTCACGCCGGCCAGCCTATTCGCCCTGTCCCGGGAGCCACCGCGACGGGGGCCGTAGGATGAGGTGATGTTGCGGTCGCTGCGCCTTCCCGAGCCGTCCTGACTGCCTGAGTCCAGGACGGCGCCTCCGTGACCACGGGGGCTTTTTTCATGCTTCTCGACGACCAGGCGACCAGATGAGGGGACGATATGAGCGAGGACCAGCACGAGGCCGGGCCTGCCGCCTACGACCCGCATGCGGTGCAGCAGACGTGGCTGCCGGTGTGGGACGACCTTGACCTCAACCGCGCGGGACGCCGCGCCGGTGCGCCCAAGAAGTATGTCCTTGACATGTTCCCCTACCCCAGCGGCGACTTGCACATGGGGCACGCCGAGGCCTGGGCGATTGCGGACATCGTCAGCCGGTACTGGATGCGCAGCGGCTTCGACGTCCTGCACCCGGCCGGCTGGGACTCCTTCGGGCTGCCCGCGGAGAACGCCGCCATCAAGCGCGGTGAGCACCCGGCGGAGTGGACCTACGCCAACATCGACGTGCAGGCCGACAGCTTCCGGCGTTACGCCATCAGCTTCGACTGGTCGACCCGGCTGCACACCTCCGACCCGGACTACTACCGCTGGACGCAGTGGTTGTTCCTGCGCTTTCGGGAGCGGGGCCTTGCCTACCGACGCAACTCCGCCGTCAACTGGTGCCCCAACGACCAGACCGTGCTGGCCAACGAGCAGGTGGTGGCTGGCAAGTGTGAGCGCTGCGGCGCCGAGGTCACCAAGCGCGAGCTGACCCAGTGGTACTTCAAGATCACCGACTACGCCGACCGGCTACTAGACGACATGAAGCAGCTCGAGGGCCACTGGCCCGAGCGGGTCCTGCTGATGCAGAAGAACTGGATCGGTCGGTCGGTCGGCGCCCACGTGGACTTCGTGGTCCGGACCGAAGCGGAGGCAGGCCGACAGGGTGAGGACCGTCAGGTCACGGTCTTCACGACCCGCCCCGACACCCTGTATGGCGCCACGTTCTTCGTGGTGGCCGCAGACGCCACGCTGGCCGACGAGCTGTGCGCACCGTCGGCTCGTGAGGCGTTCGAGGCTTACCGGGCCGAGACCCGCACGCTAAATGACATCGAGCGGCAGTCGACCGACCGGCCCAAGACCGGCGTCTCGCTGGGGGTTACCGCGGTCAACCCCCTGAACGGCGAGCAGCTTCCGGTCTTTGCCGCCGACTATGTCCTGGCCGATTACGGCACCGGCGCCATCATGGCCGTGCCCGCCCACGACCAGCGCGACCTCGACTTCGCCCGCGCCTTCGACCTTCCGGTCCGGGTCGTCGTGCAGAGCGACGCCGAGGACCCTAGGGTCTCGGGTGTCGCGACGACCGGTGACGGGGTGCTGATCAACAGCGGTCCGTTGGACGGCCTGGGCAAGGTCGAGGCGATCGAGCGCGCCATCGAGATCCTGGCGGACCGCAAGACCGGCGCGAAGGCGGTCAACTACCGGCTGCGTGACTGGCTGCTGTCCCGTCAGCGCTTCTGGGGCGCGCCCATCCCGATCGTCCACTGCCCTTCCTGTGGGGAGGTCGCCGTGCCGGACGACCAGCTGCCGGTGCGGCTGCCGGACGACATGCGGGGCGAGGCCCTGAAACCAAAGGGCCAGTCACCGCTGGCTTCCCACGACGCCTGGGTAAATGTGCCCTGTCCGAGCTGCGGTGGTCCGGCGAAGCGCGACACCGACACGATGGACACCTTCGTCGACTCGAGCTGGTACTACCTGCGCTACTGCTCGCCGCGCTACACCGAGGGCCCCTTCGACGTCGAGGCCGTCCGCGAGTGGATGCCGGTCGCGCAGTACGTCGGGGGTGTCGAGCACGCGATCCTGCACCTGCTGTATAGCCGCTTCTTCACCAAGGTCCTGCACGACATGGGCATGGTGGACTTCGTGGAGCCCTTCACGTCCTTGATGAACCAGGGCCAGGTCATCAACGGCGGTAAGGCGATGAGCAAGTCGCTGGGCAACGGGGTCGACCTCGGAGGCCAGCTGGCGGCGTACGGCGTGGACGCGATCCGCCTGACGATTGTCGCGGCAGGACCGCCCGAGGAGGACATCGACTGGGCCGACATGTCGCCGGCCAGCACCCTGAAGTGGCTGGGACGGGTGGTGCGCGTGGCCACTGACGTCGCGGCAACCACAGGTGGCGAGCGTGACGCCGCCGTCGACAAGGCCGTCGCCAAGTCGGTCGACGAGGTGACTCGGTTGATCGAGTCGCACCGGCTCAACGTCGCCATCGCCCGCTTTCACGAGCTGACGACGACACTTCGCCGAGCGGTCGACGCCGGCGTCGGTGAGCCCTCGCTCCGCGACGGCGTCCACGCCCTGGCGGTCATGCTCAGCTGCTACGCGCCATATACGGCTGAGGAGCTGTGGTCGATCTTGGGTCACGACGTCCGCGCTGGCGACTCGGTACACGACTCCTCCTGGCCCACCGCCGATCCAGCGCTGCTGGTCGACGAGTCGGTGACCTGCGTTGTCCAGGTCGCGGGCAAGCTGCGTGACCGGCTGGAGGTGCCCCCGGCCATCTCGGAGGACGAGCTGCGCGCCTTGGCGCTGTCTTCGCCCCGCATCGTCGAGCTGCTGGGCGGCGTCGCGCCGAGGGCTGTCATCGTGCGGGCCCCGAAGCTCGTCAACGTCGTCCCCGGCTGAGGCTTGGCGATCAGCCGGAAAGTGACCGGTCAGGTGTCGGTGTGCAGGGCGAAGCGGGCGAAGTGCGGGACGGTGAAGGCGACCGTGCCGCGCTGCTCGCTGTAGATGAGGCCCTTACGACGCAGGGTGTCCCGAGCCGGGCTGAGGCTGGAGGTGCGTCGGCCGAGGTGGGCTGCCAGGTCGGCCGTGGCCACCGCCCCGTCCCGCCCGTCGAGCAGCTCGGCCATCGCAACGAGGTACGTCCGCTCGGCGGTCGTCGCGCGTTCCCAACGAGATCCGAAGAAGCCGGTCGCGAGCTCCGCGCCCGCCTCCCGGACACCGGCGAGGACGTCGTCCCTGCTAATCGGGTCGAGGGTCGCCGCGTCCCAGGCCGCTGAGCCGTACGCTTGCAGGAAGTAGGGGTAGCCGTCAGCAGCCACCAGGAGAGCGTCGAGGCCATCGTCGGTGATCCCAACACCCTCCCGGGCCAGGGGCA
>JAYTHM010000447.1:0-3395 GCA_043732645.1 Frankiales bacterium | reverse complement strand
TGCAACGAAACCCTCGGCGTGCGGGTGCACCCCGACCACATCCGCCCCGGCACCCAGACCACCAACCTCCGCTACGCCGTGGCCCAAGGCCGCCACCGCGGGTCCGCACCCGGCGGTGGTGATCCCCGCGGCCGCCACGTCCGGGCCCTCGCGATCCGCACCGCCCTAGCCGCCGGCTACGACCCCCTCGCCCTGGCGTACGCCCGCGACCCGAACCCCTCCCCCGCCCTGTTCGACCTCTCCGACCTCGCCGACCTCGTCCCCGGACACCGCCCGCACTGACCCGGACACCGCCCGCGCTGACCCGACCGGGTCGTGGGTTCCCGCAGGTCGGTGTTTGTGTCAGAGGGTGCGGGTAGACACCCACCTGAGGAGGTGCCGACATGACCCAGCCGAATGCGCCCCGCCAGGTCCCGATCGTGCGGCGCACCGCCCCGAAGGCCGCGCCCCAGTTCGCCACCACCCCACGCCTGTCCGGCCCGGCCCCCGAGCCGGCGGCGTCGCTACGCCGGCGCATCGACGGGCGGCGGGCCGCAGCCACCGCGCCCTCCCGCGCCCGGGTCGCCGGGGTGGCCGGGGTCGCACTCGGGGCCGGGGCCCTGTCCACCGTAACCGCGGCGAAGGTGGGCGCCTCCCCCACCACCGCAACCCTGACCGTCCTCGTCGTCACCCTCGCCGTGCTGGGTGTCGGGGTGGCGGGGTTGTTCCGGGTGCGGTGGGGTCTGGACGCCCCGACCCGGGAGCTGCGTCGCCGGGCTTGCGCCGAGGCCCGCACCGCCCGCGCCCTGGAGCCGTTGGAGTCCGCCGGGTGGGTGGCCTTCCACGACCGGCTCGTCGACAACGAGCGGGACCCCCACATCCTCCTCGGACCACCCGGTGCGGTGGTCGGGCACCCCCACAGCTTCGGGGGGCTGTCCCCGTGGCGGGCCCGCGCCCGCCGGGTTTCCCACCTCGGCCGGCGACCGGCACCGGGCGCCGTTGATGCCGCCGAGCTCGGCGACGCGGTGGCTCTGCGGACCCGGGACACCCTGCTGCACGTCCTGACCTCCCAGCCGGAGCTGGCCGGGTGGTTCCTCGTCGTCCACGCGATGGTCCCGGTCCTCGACCGCCCCACCGACCAGGTGGTGCCCGCCCCGACCCTGGTGGAGCACCCCCCGGTAGGGCCGGTGCTGCGCCGTGTCCTGGAGACCGAGCTGCCCGCAGGGCTGACCCGGACCGCCACCGCCTACCTGGCCAACATCGTCGACCACTCGTGCCCACCCGCATGACCCACGCCCGGACCGCGGTCGCGGTGGCCGGCGTGCTGGCGGTGGTCCTCACCGGGTGCGGGCCCACAGCCACCGCGCCCACCCCCAGCACCACCGGCGCGGCCGCTCCGGCCTCCGGCGTGGTCACGGGCGGTGGGTAAGTCGCGGAGACAAACCACATCGCCCCACCACGACGCGGTCTTCGCACGGATGCGGCCCCACCACTCCAACGGCACGTGGGCCGGCGCGGACCTCCTGGTCGACACGCTCATCCCCATCCCGTTGGTGCCGTGACCTCATCTCGCGACAGACGGGCCCGGCCACCCCACACGAGCCCGCCTGTCCTAGGCCGGGTGACGCCCAACAGTGGTCAGCGTTGAGCGGGCGGTTGGCTGCGAAGCGCGTCCATCACGAGCTCGAGCAGGTGTGCTGAACGGTGTTGCCAGTCGGCATCGGGGTCGATGCGCCACAGGAACCCGACCATGAGCAGCACGTCCTCGGCATCAACGTCGATACGCACGGTGCCGGTGTCCTGGGCGGCCTGCAGCAGTAGGGCGATCGCCGCAACCACGGGGGTGTAGCCCTCGCTGGCGAGCTGGGCGCGGGTGACGTTGTGCAGCGCACCGGCGAGACCATGCTTGATGCGCCCGTACTGGGCGAGCTGGTCGAACCACAGGCGCAGCGCCGTCATCGGCGGATGGTCCTGCAGCAGGGCGGGGGCCGCGTCGACGAGCTCGGCGACGTCGGTGCGGTGCACCGCTAGGACGAGGGCCTCGCGGGTGGGGAAGTGGCGGTACAGCGTGCCCTGCCCCACCCCGGCCGCCTTGGCGACCGCCTGCATCGACACCTCGCCTGACACGTCCAGCGCCCGACGTGCGACATCCAGGATCCGCCCACGGTTCCTCTCAGCATCGGCCCGCAACCGACGCGGCGCCGACACCTCGCCTCCGGCGCTCATCACCTTCACCCCCTTCTCCCCGTCCGTCCTTGACCTGGCGCGGTTTCGCCAAGTGGACATGTGTCCGGTAGCGTTTGATAGGTGGACACCTGTCCAGAAAGATACGCCGAGAACCCCGAGAGGACCACCTCGTGACCACCACGCAAACCAAGGTTGTCGCCATCACCGGCGCCAGCAGCGGGATCGGCGAGGCTACCGCTGAGCTGCTGGCCGCCCGCGGGGCGAAGGTGGTCCTCGGTGCCCGGCGACCCGACCGCCTCCGTGCCCTTACTGCGCGCATCACCGCCCAGGGAGGCGAGGTGGTGTCACGGCCGACCGACGTGCGGCGGCGGGAAGACCTGGTTGACCTCGTGGAGCTGGCCCGCCACCGGTTCGGTCGTCTCGACGTGCTGGTCAACAACGCCGGTGTCATGCCCATCTCCCCACTGGAGGACCTGCGTATCGACGACTGGGACTCCATGATCGACACCAACCTCAAGGGTGTGTTGCACGGGATAGCGGCGGCACTTCCGGTCTTCCGCGCCCAGGGCAGCGGACACGTGGTGAACCTGGCTTCCACCGCCGCGTTCACCTTCCAGCCCAGCATGTCGGTCTACGCCGGCACCAAGATGGCCGTCCGGGCCATCTCGGAGGGTCTGCGGCGGGAAGCCGGCGACGGGCTTCGCGTCACGATCATCTCCCCCGGGATGACCCGGACGAGCTTCGCCGACTCCATCGCTAACCCCGAGGTGAAACAACAGCTGGAGCAGCTGCGGGACCAGGTGGCCATGCCGGCCTCCGCCGTCGCCGCCGCCATCGCCTTCGCCATCGACCAACCCGCCGACGTCGACGTCAGCGAGATCGTCCTGCGCCCCACGGCCCAGAGCTGACCGGCACCGACCTCCGTGTGTCAGGGTGTTGCGGCCAGGCGCCGTGCCGCCGCGACCACAAAGGCTCGCCGCCGGTCGCGTTCCTCGGTATCGTCTCCGCTGGCGCCGGTGATCATCTCGGCGAGCTGGGGGACGGTCTGCCACCAGGCGGCGAGCGCGATGAGCGCGAACACCACGTGGGCCGGGTCGAGCCCCGCGTGGAGGACACCGTCGCGCTGCGCTTGCGCGAAGCGTTCGACCTTCGCCCGGTAGTGCGCCGAGCGCTGTGCGGCCGCCGCGGCGGGGCCCCGGGTGAGGCCCTCCCACTGCAGCAGGCGCCCC
>JAYTHM010000446.1:0-3403 GCA_043732645.1 Frankiales bacterium | reverse complement strand
ACGCGATCGGGAGCCTCGCCCTGGGGACCGCGTCCCAGGCCGGTCTTGCTGGACTGCTGTCGCAGCTGTCCGCGTTGGGCCTGGGGGTGCAATGGCTGCGTGACTACCCGAAGGCGCTCGAGGCGGTCACCGTCGACGACGTGCTCGTGGCTGGTGCGCGTTGGTTCTCCCCGTCGGTGCTGACCCCTGTCTTGGTCGGCGACACCGCTGTGGTCGCCGACAGCCTGCGGACCCTGGTCGAGCTCGAGACCGCGTGAGGCCGCCAGCCCTCTCTCGGGGCACGGTCGACCGCGACGCCGCCACACGTGAGTCGCCAGAGGCCTTGGCGAGGGCCTGGCAGACCGCTCGGGTGCTAGTCATCGACGACCAGGCGCGGGCCCTTCTCGACGGCACCGAGCTGCTCCTGCTCGATCCTGATGACGCCCCGGCCGGCGACCGGCTCTACTTGGGTGCCGAGGACGGTCAGGCCTACTTCGCCGTAGCTGCAGCACTTCCACGTCGCCCGGGCGCTCAGGCCAGGGGACTCCGGGACATCGGTGCGCTGCTGTCCGACCGCGATGCAGGGCTGCTCGTGCACGCTGTTGGGCTCGCCAACTGGCACGCCTCCCACCCCCGCTGCCCCCGCTGCGGAGCCCCCACGGCATCGGCCCGTGGAGGCGCCGTACGCCGGTGTCCCGAGGACGGCAGCGAGCACTTTCCCCGCACCGATCCGGCCATGATCGTGCTCGTGACCGACGGTGCCGACCGCTGCGTCCTGGGCCGGCAGGCGATCTGGCCAGCCGGCCGATACTCGACCCTGGCCGGGTTCGTCGAGCCGGGCGAGAGCGCCGAGCAGGCGGTGGTCCGCGAGGTCATGGAGGAGACCGGGATCGCCGTCCATGACGTCGCCTACCAGAGCTCGCAGCCCTGGCCGTTCCCCGCAAGCCTGATGCTCGGCTTCACCGCGACCTGCGACGGCGATGCCTTTCCGGTGGCCCGGGACGGTGAGCTCGAGGACGCCCGCTGGTTCTCCAAGCACGACCTGCGGGACGGTACGTCGATGCTCCCCGGGCCAGTGTCGATCGCCTACCGGCTGATCATGGGCTGGCTCGAAGCCTGACGCACCCGGACACCCGGACATCGGGACATCGGGACACCGGGACACCGGGACACCGGGACACCAAAAATTACGACACGACGCGACGTTTCGGTCCGCCGCGGTGGGTGGGCTGGACGCCGGGCGATTGCACCGCCACGACCACCACCGAAAGTGCGGCGCGCGAGGCCAAGGACAGCAAACCGGTCGAGGCCCTAGCTCGGCTCAGTCTCGCGGCGCGGGGCCTGGTCTACGTCGTCATCGGGCTGATCGCCGTGCAGGTCGCCTTCGGCAAGGTTCGAGGCAGACCGCAACGGGGCGCTCAGTGCGATCCGGGAGCAGCCCTTCGGCGAGTCCTCCTGGTGGTCCTGGCGATCGGCTTCGCGGGCTACGCGGCCTGGCGGCTGCCGAAGGCGGCAGTCGGGCACCAGGACGAGGAGGGTGGAAAAAAGGTCGTGAAGCGACTGGGGTCGCTGGCCAGAGGCCTGCTCTACGCATCCTTCGCGGGCACGACCCTTGCTTTCGTGTCGAGTGGTGGCAGTCACGACAAGACGGAGCCGCGGACCGCCGGGGTGATGGCCATGACCGGCGGTCAACTGCTCGTCGGTGCGGCCGGGGTTGTCGCGATCGGCGGCGGGCTCTATGTGGCCTACCACGGGCTGAGCAAAAAGTTCCTCAAGAAGCTCACGCTGCCGTCGGCGACCAGCCGCACCCTTGCAGAGCGGCTCGGGACGGTCGGGCTGGTTGGCCGTGGCCTGGTGTTCTGCCTACTCGGCGGCTTCCTGGTCGACGCGGCCGTGACTTCGACCCCAACAAGGCCAAGGGTCTCGACGCGGCCTAGAAGACCTTGTCGCAACAGGCCTTCGGGACGGTCCTGCTGATCGCCGCCGCCCTAGGGCTGTTCGCCTTCGGGGCCTGGTCGTTCGTCGAGGCGCGCCAGCATGACGGCTGAGCGGCGAGTGGCTCAACGCCAGCGGACCGCCGGCCGTAGCGGGTCCTCAGCCCGGACCAGGACGTCGCACAGCTCGCCGGGCCGGGCCTCGTTGTCGTAGGTCGCGAACGCCTCCAGCTGCCAGGTGGGGATGCCTCGCCTGCGCAGGGCCGCCGGCGAGAGCGCGACGTGCGCTACGAGCTCGGCGGGCAGCCCGAGTCCCTGCAGGAAGACCCCGTGGACGACGACCACGGCCCGGTCCGGGATGGGCAGCGCCACGAGCCTGGCCGACCGGTCGCGGGCGACGTCCCAGAGCCTTGGCAGCCAGGTCGGCTCCGGACCCACAACGGCGTCGAGCACCTCCCGCCGCAGGGCTCCGGCGTCGAGCCAGCTGTCGCGAAACGCCCGCCAGTCCTCGCGTCCATGGGTGAACCGCTCTCCCGCGGGGCGCCAGAAGCCCTCGGCGGCGACAAGGAGGGGCTGGCGGCCGCGGGCGCGAAGCGCTTCGCTGACGGCCCCGGCGAGTTGCGTCGTACCGATGCCGTCGAGCAGCAGTCGAGTGGTGTCCGGGAGGTCGACAAGGGCGGCCAGCCCCTCCGCGAGCGCGGCGGGGGTGACGGGCGTCAGCGTCGTCCGGCCAGCTCGGGCGGTAGGGGGACGGCGTGGTCGGTGGCGGACGCGACGACCTCGCGGGCCAGGTCGTGAACCTTGCGGCCACGTGACCGGGCGACCTTGCGCAACCGCTCGAAGGCGTCGCGAGGACTGCTGCCCTGGCGCTCGGTGAGGACCCCGATGGCCTGCTCCACGACGACTCGGGCGGCGAGGGCGTGCTCGAGCTGCTTCACGGACAGCCTGAGCTGGGCAACCTCGTCCAGGGGCGCGTCGGACTTGGCGGGCCGGCCCGCTGGTGCGAGCTCTGCTGCCAGCAGGTCCGCCAGCACCATCGCGCTGGTGAGGTCCTCGGTTGCCTCCCCGCCGACCTCCCACCCGCCCTGGGGTGTACGCCGGATGGTGACCCTTTCCGCGGTCATGGCACCGAGCTGGGCGGCGACGACCTTGGCGAGCTGGCGGAGTACGGAGATCGCTTCCTCGGAGACCTCGACGTTGCCACGGTCGATGCCGCACAACGTGGCGACGACCGTGCCGTCTGCGTCCCGGACCGGCACGCCGACGTAGGTTTGGACGCCCAGGCGTTCCCTGACGGGGACGTTGGCATAGGCCGGGTCGTTGGCCGCATCCGAGGTGGTGCTGGGAGCGCCGGCCAGCAAGCGGTGGCAGAACGAGTCGCTGCGGTCGGCGCTGTCCCCCTCGTGGAGTCCCGGCCACTCGGCCTTCGCCTGGATCCGCTCGAAGGTGAACGTGTCCTCGGTGAGGCCGCCAAGGAAGACGACCTCCAT
>JAYTHM010000445.1:0-3420 GCA_043732645.1 Frankiales bacterium | reverse complement strand
GATGAGCCGCCACCCGCGCTCGACGCGTCCGACCTCGACGTCGACGACAAGGCCCTCGCGGAGGCCGTCGCCGGCATCGACCCGTGCGACGTCGTATCGCTCGCCGATGTCCTCGACCGTCCCGGGCACCGCGGTTGGTCCCTCGACGGGATCAAGCGGATCACGGCCCTCGGAGCCGAGCTCCGGCTGCTTCGCGCGCACCGCGACGACCCGCTGCTCGACCTCGTCCACCGGGTTGTGGAGGTCACCGGCCTTGACGTTGAGCTGTCCGCCTCCCCCGAGGCCGTCGAGGCGCGTCGCCGGGAGGCGCTGTCAGCCTTCCTCGACGTCGTCGCCGGCTTCAACGACCTCGACGGGGAGTCCTCGCTGACGTCCTTTCTGGCCTTCCTACGGGCTGCGGAGGAACATGAGCGCGGCCTCGACGGGGCGACCCCGTCCGGCAGCGACGCCGTGCAGCTGCTCACTGCCCACAAGGCCAAGGGCCTCGAGTGGGACGTTGTCGTGTGCCCCGACCTGACCAGAGGCGTCTTTCCCTCCGACGTGCTCAAGGGTCGCTGGACCACCACGGCCGCCTCCCTTCCGGGTCCCCTCCGCGGCGACGCCGACGACCAGCCGGCGCTCGCGGCCGAGCTCGACAAGCCGGCCGTCGCGTCCTACACCGAGCTGTGCCGGGAGTACCTGGAGCGCGAGGAGCGGCGGCTTGGCTACGTCGCCTTCACCCGGCCCCGTGGGTTGCTGATCGGCAGCGGGCACTGGTGGGGGCCGACGCAGAGCAAGCAGCGTGGGCCGTCGCCGTTCCTGCTCGAGCTCAAGGAGCACGCGGAAGCGGGCAACGGGACGGTGCCGGTCTGGGCTGCTGCACCGGTCGAGGACAGCAACCCGCTGCTGGCTGAGATCACCGCCTTCGTATGGCCGGCGCCCTACGCGCCGGAGCCGTTTGGGCTCCGGCGCGCCGTGGCGGCCCAGGTCGCCGCCGACCTGGCCGCCCTCGCGGCCGGTGAGCCGCTGCCGGAGGACGCGGGGCTCAGCACCTGGGAGCGCGAGGAGCTCACGCGGCTAGACCGTGAGGCTGTCCTGCTGCTGGATGAGGAGCGTGCCGCCCGGCGGTCCGTGCGCGAGGTGCTGCTGCCGGCCTCGCTGACGGCGTCGCAGCTGATGCGGCTGCGGGAGGACCCGGACGGCTTCGCCCGCGAGCTCGCCCGGCCGATGCCCCGGTCGCCGGCTCCGGCCGCCCGGCGCGGTACCCGGTTCCACGCGTGGGTGGAGACGCTGTTCAAGGACCGGCCGCTGCTCGACCCGGCCGAGCTGCCCGGCGCCGAGGACGACGAGCTCGGCAGCGACGCGGAGCTGCAGGCGCTGCAGGAGGCGTTCGGTGCCTCCGGGTGGGCGGTCCGCAAGCCGCACGCCGTGGAGGCCGCTTTCTGCCTGCCGCTCGCCGGCCGGGTCGTCCGTGGCCGCATCGACGCCGTCTACGACCTGGGTGATGGCCGCTGGCAGGTCGTGGACTGGAAGACCGGCCAGGAGAGCGCCGACCCGGTGCAGCTCGCGGTCTACCGGCTTGCCTGGGCCCGCCTCGTCGACGTCGACCCTTCTGCGGTGACGGCGTCCTTCCTCTACGTCCGGAGCGGACGTGAGGTCACGCACGACGACCTCCCCGGCGAGGCCGAGCTGGCCGCCCTGCTCAGCGGCCCGGTCGAGGTCCAGGTCCTCACGCTGCTGTGACCAAGCCGGCTCGAAGGACTCGGGTCAGCTCGGGGGTGCTATCCGGACGGCTTGGTCCCGGGCGTGGATGACATCACCGACAACAAGCTGCCGACCGCGCCGCAGCTCGACCTCGCCGTTGACCTGCACCTGGCCGGCCGTCAGCAGCAGCTTGCCCTCCGCGCCCGTCTCGACGAGCGCCGCCAGCTTCAGCAGCTGGCCCAGCCGAAGCCCGTCGGTGTGCACGACCACATCCCGCACGGGCGGTTCGAGCTCCGCGACGAGCTGCTCGGCTGTCGAGCCGTCGGCCAGCACCTGCACCCGTCCGGAGCGCTCCAGGCCGCACGCGAGGTAGAAGACGGGTGTCCGCGACCACACCGACACCGACCGGAAGCCCCGCTCCCAGGCGAGGTCCGCCAAGGCCTCGACGAGGGCGGCGCCAATGCCCCGGCGCTGCACCTCGGGCCGGACGAACACCATCGACAGGTGCAGCAGCCCGGGCCCGACCTCGCCCGCACCGTCCTTCGCGCGGCCGGGCTCGCTCTGGGCCATCCCGACCACCGTTTCGTCGTCCACCGCGACGACCAACAGTCCCTCGGTGACCTTCGCCTGTACCCGGGCCACCCTCGTCGCGGGCGGGCGCAGGCCACGGCCGGCCTGGGCGGCCCGCCACGCCTCGACGGCACCGGGCAGGTCGGTGGGCAGGGCGATCCGCAGCTCGAGCACGGCCTAGACCGTACGTTGTGCGCTCAGCGCACGCGAGGTCACCGGCGACCCGCGTTTGTCAGGGGCTGAGCCGGCCAAGGTCGACGGTGAGCGCTCGGTGGTCTGACAGGGGCAGCTGGTGGGTGCGGGCGTCGATGACGCTCAGGGCATCGGAGGCCAGGACGTGGTCCAGCTGCACCTTCGGGTCAGGCGCGGGGAAGCTCTTGGCGGTCACCAGCGAGGTCCAGCCCGACGCGCGCTCGGCCACCGGCCGGGGTTGGTTGAGGTCGCCCATCAGGACGTGCGGCCCAGGCAACGTCGCCAGCCAACGCGTCGTACGGCGAAGCTGCACGACGTTCCAGCCGGCGACGAACGACAGGTGCGTCGTCGCGACCGTCACTCCGTCGAGCTCCGCCGCGATCACGACCCGCGGCTCGTCCTTGAGCCAGATCAGCTTTCGCGTGCCGGGGATCGGCAGCGGCACCCAGACCCGGCTCGCGGGCAGGCGCAGCACGTGCCAGGCGCGCACCGGTCGCCGGGACACCAGCCCCACTCCGTACGCCGGAAGGGTCGGCGCGTCCTCCAGGGCAGGCCTCCACTCGCCACCCGGGAGGCCGGTCAGGGCGGCAACGAACCGGTGCTCGAGCGCACCCAGAGCCTGCGCCACGTGTGCCGTCTGGTCGAGGAAGCCGGTCCGCTCCTGACCGCAGTCGACCTCCTGGATCCCCAGCACGTCCGCGTCGAGCTGGGCGGCTGCGCCGGCGAGCCGGGCGGGGTCGACCTGCCCGTCGGTCAGCGACCGGCCGTGGAGGATGTTGAACGTCGCCAGCCGCAGGCTCATGGCTGCTCCAGGGTCAGCGCCACTGCACGACCCCGGTCAGGACGCCGCGAGCCGGGTCGGTGTGGTCGACCGTGGGTCGGTAAGAGGCCGCCCCACTCGCGCACCTCGCCGGGGGAGACGGCGTCCAAGACGGCCAGGACCCCCTCCCACTGGGCGCCGGCGATACCGCCCCG
>JAYTHM010000444.1:0-3422 GCA_043732645.1 Frankiales bacterium | reverse complement strand
AGGCCGAGCGCCCCCTCGACCCGGGTGAAGATCTCGCTCGTGAACTCCACTTCCTCCGGCCCGTGCATCTTGGGCTTGACAATGTAGACGGCGCCGCTCCTGGAGTTGTGGAGCGGGCCTTGCCCCCTCAGGTCGTGCAGCGAGCCCAGGGTCGTGATCAAGGCGTCGAGGACGCCTTCGGGCACCTCGTTGCCCTCCCGGTCCAGGACCGCGTCGGTCGTCATGAGGTGGCCAACCTGCCGGACGAACAGCAGCGCTCGGCCTGGGAGCGTCACCGTCTCCCCCGATGGCGCCGTGCACGTCCGATCAGGGTTCATCCGGCGCACGAAGGTGCTGCCGTCCTTGACGACCACCTCGGTGAGCGTGCCCTGCATGAGGTGCAGCCAGTTGCGGTAGGCCCGCACCTTGTCCGGTGCGTCGACCGCCGCGACCGAGTCCTCAAGATCCATGATCGTGGTGACCGCGGACTCCAGCAGCAAGTCCTGCACCCCGGCGGGATCGGTGGCGCCGGTCCGGTGAGTCCGGTCGACAAGGATCTCGAGGTGCAGGCCGTGGTGGACCAGGACGACGGCCTGTGGGTCACCGGGCGGGCCGCGATGTCCGACCAGCTGGGCCGGCTCGGCGAGCCGTGCCACGGAGTCCTTGACGGTGACCGCAAGCCCCAGGGCGTCCATGGCGTAGGCCGTGGCGTGCGCATGCGAACCGTCGACGAGGGGAAAGTACGCGTCGAGCAGCGCCTTTCCCCGGGCGATGACCTCCGCGCCGCGCAGGGGGTTGTACGCCGATCCGCGGGCCAGGTCGTCCGCATCGGGGATGACGTCGGTGCCGTAGAGCGCGTCGTACAGGGAGCCCCAACGGGCATTCGCGGCGTTGGTTGCAAAGCGGGCGTTGAGCAATGGGACGACGAGCTGCGGACCCGCCTGCGCGGCGACCTCGACGTCTACGTCCGTGGTGCCGATCGTGAAGTCGTCCGGGACCTCGACGAGGTAGCCGATTTCGCGCAGGAAGGCCTCGTACGCCTCGGCCTCCCCCAGGCCGTGCTCCCGATGGTAGGCGTCGACCGCGGCCTGGAGCTCGTCGCGGCGGGCGAGCAGCTCGCGGTTGCGGGGGGCGAGGTCGGTCAGGATGTCCTCCGCCTGGGCCCAGAAGGCCCGGGGTTCCACGCCCGACCCGGGCAGCGCCTCCTCGGTGACGAAGCGGTACAGGGCCTCAGCGACGCTCAGGCCACCCACCTGGACACGCTCCTCCATTCTCTTGCCTCCCGAACCTAGATTCCGTATCGTGGAATAATTCTTCCGATCAATGGAAGGTAGGAGGGGGTCGTGAGGGCTGTCAACCAGATCGCGGCCCGGGAGGGCGTGCAGTCGGTGCAGCGCGCCCTGGACCTGCTCGAAACGGTCGCCCGCTCGGGGGGACAGCTGGCGATCGGGGAGCTCGCCACCGCCTCGGACCTTCCGCTTCCGACGATCCACCGCCTGCTACGGACCCTCGTCGACCGCGGGTACATGCGGCAGCTGCCCGACCGGCGCTACGCCCTGGGCTTCCGCCTGGTCCCCTTGGGACTGGCCAGCAGCGCCCTGGTCGGTCCGCACGTGCAGCCTGTGCTGGAGGACCTCGTCGACCGACTCGGCGAGAGCGCCAACCTCGCCATCTTGGCCGGCGATCAGGCGGAGTACGTCGCGCAGGTCCCCTCCCGGCATGCCATGCGGATGTTCACCGAGGTCGGCCGACGGGTCGAGCTGCACTGCACCGGCGTGGGCAAGGCGCTGCTGGCCCAGCTCGACGACGCGCAGGTGGCGGCAGTCGTGGTTGCTCGGGGCCTTCCAGCGCGCACCGAGCACACCCTCACCACAGCCCAGGACCTGCGCTCCGCCCTCGCCGACGTGCGCGAGCGCGGCTACGCCATCGACGAGCAGGAGCAGGAGATCGGCGTCCGGTGCGTGGCCGTTGCCCTGCCTCCAGGTCCCGCCGGCTCGCTGGCCCTGTCGGTGTCCGGACCGGTGACCCGGATGACCGACAGGCTCCTCGGCTGTGCCGTGCCCCTGCTGCAGGTCGGCGCTGCCCGGCTGGCCCGCGAGGCGGCACCCGATGCTGGCTGACCCACTAGTCCCACTCATCCGCCCCGCCGCACCCGCGCCGCCCCTGCGACCCGAAGGCACCCTCACCGTGACCCCACATTTCCACACTCCCGACACCCGCTTCGCCGTCGACCTCGGCCGTCTCGTCGCGGCCCTGCCAGCGGGCACCGTCCTCACCGACCCTGACCGCATGGGGTCCTACCGTTGGGACCGGGCGAACGACCCTGACGCCGGAACCCCCCTTGCGGTCGTCCGCGCAAGCAGCACCGAGGACGTCCAGGTCGTCGTGCGGTTTGCCGCGGAGCACGGCCTCCCCGTCGTCCCCCGCGGAGCCGGCTCGGGTCTGTCCGGTGGCGCGTCCGCCGTCGATGGGTGCCTGGTCGTCGCTCTGGAGCGGATGCAGGGGATCGAGGTCGATCCGGTGACCCGCACGGCGGTCGTGGAACCGGGAGCCTTCAACGCGCAGGTGAAGGCCGCCGCCGCGGAGCACGGCCTGTGGTATCCACCCGACCCGTCGTCGTATGAGATCTGCTCGATCGGCGGCAACGTCGCGACCAACGCCGGTGGACTGTGCTGCGTGAAGTACGGCGTGACGACCGACTACGTTCTCGGCCTCACCGTGGTGCTCGCCGATGGGACCGCCGTGGTCCTGGGAGGCCCCCGGCTCAAGGACGTCGCCGGCCTGTCGTTGGTCAAGCTGTTCGTCGGCAGCGAGGGAACTCTTGGCATCGTCACCCGCATCACCTTGCGACTGCTCCCCGCCCAGCGGGCCCCGTCGACGCTCGTCGCGTCCTTTGCCTCGATCAACGACGCGACGCAGGCCGTGCTCGACATGACCCGGCGCATGCGGCCGTCGATGCTCGAACTCATGGACCGAACGTCCATCAACGCCGTCGAGGACCTGACGAGGATGGGCCTGGACCGCACGTCGGAGGCCATGCTCATCGTGCAGTCTGACGAGCCGGAGGCCTACGCCGCCGCCGAGATCGCCGAGATCACAACGATCTGCGAGGGCAACCGGGCGACGGAGGTGTTCTCCACCAGCGACGTCGCGCAGGGTGAGGCGTTCGTCGTGGCCCGCCGGATGGCGATCCCGGCCGTCGAGCAGAAGGGCTCGCTGCTGCTCGAGGACGTCGGCGTGCCCGTCCCGCAGCTCGGCGCCCTGGTGCGTGGGATCCAGGCCATCTCCAAGGCCCGCGGCGTGACGATCGCCGTCATCGCCCACGCCGGAGACGGCAACACCCACCCGCTCATCGTCTTCGACCCCAGCGATACGGACGAGGCAGTAAGGGCCCGGCTCGCGTACGGCGAGGTGATGGAGCTCGCGATCGCGCTAGGGGGCAC
>JAYTHM010000443.1:0-3424 GCA_043732645.1 Frankiales bacterium | reverse complement strand
TAGGGGGCACAGAGCGATGCACCCATCAGGTGAGGCTATGGGTGGGCTAGGTTGGTGGGGTGGCGTTGTCCCCGCGGGTGCCGGAGCTGGACGCCCTTGAGTTGCTGATCGCTGTCGCGGCGACGGGCAGCCTTGGCAGGGCCGGGGTGGAGCGCGGCATTAGCCAGCCGGCGGTGAGCGCCCGGATCCAGCGAATGGAACAGGTCGTCGGGTTGCCGCTGGTCCAGCGCAGCGCCCGGGGGTCGTCCCTGACGTCGGCCGGGGCGCTGGTGGCGGACTGGGCGCGGGACGTGCTCAACGCTGCGGCCGTCCTGGATGCCGGTATCGCGTCGCTGCGCAGCGGCCGTGATGGTCGGCTCAAGGTGGCTGCGAGCTTGACCGTGGCGGAGCACCTGCTCCCACGCTGGCTGGTCCGGCTTGCGGCGGAGCACCCGCAGACCACAGTGAGCCTCGATGCGGTCAACACCGCGGAGGTCGTGCGCCAGGTGCTCGCAGGGGACGTCCAGCTGGGCTTCGTTGAGGGTCCGGGTCTGCCTGAGGGGCTGGACGGTCAGGTCGTCGGCCGCGACGAGTTGCTGCTGGTGGTGCCCGCTGGCCACCCGTGGACTCGGCGGTCCCGATGTGTCACGGCGGGCGAGTTGGCCGCGACCCGCCTGGTGCAGCGCGAGCCGACCTCCGGCACCCGTACGGCCCTGGAGTCCGCGCTGGGGGACCACGCGCCGCTGGCCCCGCCCCTGCTTGAGTTGTCCTCGACCAGCGCGGTGCGCTCGGCCGTGCTCGCAGGGGCGGGGCCCGCGGTGCTGAGCAGCCTCGCCGTCAGCGAGGACCTCAGCGCCAGACGTCTGGTCCGGGTCGGGGTGTCCGGGGTCGACCTGAGCCGTTCGTTGCGAGCGGTCTGGCCGGTGGGACAGCGGCTGTCAGGGCCGGCGCGTGACCTGCTGGCGATCGCGCAGCGCGCCGGCCGTTGAGGATCAGCTCGAGGGAGCGGTGAGCGTCCACACGACGGGCTGGAAGGTGTCGAAGGCGATGCCACCGGCGATGAGGTGGCTCGGGAGCGTCTTGTAGGCCCCGGCCGTTGTGGTGGCGTTGGCGTTGTAGAGCAGCACCGTGTCGGCGCTGGTCTCGGTCGTGATGGTGACGAGCTTGTTCGTCGCCGTCCCGAAGTTGGTGTTCCCGGCGGTGTCGGGCAGGGCGTGGCCAGCCTCGTACGGCACGACCTGGCCCTTGATCTTCTCGCTGCCGGCAGGGCTCGCGGGCACGCTGGGCTTGGCCAGGAAGTTGCCCAGGGCGCTGGTGCAGTTCGTGGCGTCGGTGTTGCACTCCTGCAGCCCGAAGGTCTTGACGGCGGTCGTGCCGGCGGGCGGGGTGACGTCCAGGCCGTTCGGCCAGTTACCCAAGATGATCAGGCGGGGGGTGGTGACGGCACCGGGCTTGAAGGTCGCGGTGATGCCGAAGCCGCTGACCGAACCGCCCTCGGGGGTGATGACCTGGGTGACGAAGGCGGTCGCGGCAGCGGGCGGGCCGGCGGCCAGGGCGGTGCCGGGAGAGACAGCAAGGGCGCTCAGGCCCAGCAGGGCGGTGCCGGCGAGGCGGGCAGTGGTGCGCAGGTTGTTCATGATGGCTCCTGGGTCAGTAGGGGTGGGGCTGCCTGGTGACACGCATGCCGACTCGATCCGGTTCACCGGGGCGCAAGATGGATCTGGTGAACCGAAAGGCGCCTGCGTCCGTGCCTCCTGTCATGGTTGAGACCCCGGACGCTGAGTTCGTGCGTCTGCTGTACGCCGAGCACGGTGGTGCGCTGTACGCGTTCTGCGTCCGGTGGACCGGCGACGCGCAGCGCGCACAGGACGTCGTGCAAGAAGTCTTCCTGCGGGCCTGGAAGAACCTGTCGACATTGGACGTCCAGGACAAGCCGGTCCGCCCCTGGCTGCTCGCGGTCGCCCGCAATGTGCTCACCGACGGGCACCGAGCGGCGCAGTCCCGGCCGGTCCTGGTCGCTGATGACCGAGCGCTCGCCGCCGTTGCGGCCCCCGACGAGCTGGACCGGGCTGTCGAGTCCTGGCAGGTCGCCGCCGCGCTGCAGCGCCTCACCCCTGAGCACCGGGAGGTGCTCGTCCAAGCGCACTGGATGGGTCGCAGCGTCGCCGAGACGGCCGCGGAGCTGGGGATCCCCGCCGGGACGGTCAAGAGCAGGACTTACTACGCGGTGCGGGCCCTTCGCCTGGCGCTCGAAGAGATGGGGGTCGGAGCATGAACGAGCACGACGAGCTCAGGAGGTCGCTCGGCAGTTACCTGATGGGGGCCCTGGACCCGACGGAGCGCACGGCGGTCGAGGTGCACCTGCAGACCTGCGAGGCCTGCCGCGGGGAGCTGGCGTCGTACGCCGGTCTGCCCGGCCTCATGTCCCGGCTGTCCCGGGAGGAGGCGGTCAGCGAGGCGCTGCTGCCCCCGCCGTCGCTGCTCCCAGCGCTGCTGAGCGCCGTCGAGGACCAACGGACAGCGCAAGTCACCCGGCTGCGCCGGTGGCGGTCGGCCGCAGCCGCCGGGCTAGTCGCCGCCGCCGCGGCCGCGGCGGTCGTCGTCGTCGGGCTGCCCTACGCGGGTCCGACCCGCACTCCTCTCGCCTCCCTCGCGGGGGCAGCCAGCTCCGGTGACGTCGCGCTCGAGGCCAAGCCGTGGGGCACCGCGCTGCACCTGCGGGTCCGGGTACCCGACGCCACCTCCTACGTCGCATGGGCGGTCGACGCGACCGGGAGGAGGGCCGTCGCGGCCTCGTGGGGCCGGACCGCTGAGGGCCAGATGAACGTCGACGGCGCCTCGGCTCTGCACGGGTCGGCACTCAAGTCGGTGCTGGTCACGACCGGCTCAGGGACTCCGCTTTTGAGCCTGCGCCTGGCATGAACTCAGATTGCGTTCGCTCGGCACCCGCTGGATCTGGCGCTCCGGCGCGCCGCTGCACTCGTCGAGCCACTCGTGGCGGCTGAGTAGGCGATGCGGCTGCCCTGCAATCCGCCGTCACAAGGGACGATCAGCATGTGCTTCCTTAGTTGACGGTGCCGTCAACATCGAGTGCGCGCCCTTCAGCATCCTCGAGTGCGGCGAACCCATGATCATCTCCTAGGCCAGGCGACCTGCGTTTTCGCACTTGACCGCAGGCCCTCCCACGTTCGGCAACGCGGTCTCCCGATACCGCTAGGTCGGGTAATAAATCAGGACAAACTCCTGGCCCTTCAAGGTGCGCTCATCGGCAGTTGCGGACGTCCGGTACTCGCCCAAGAGCGGATACTGGCGAATCGGGGTATCAGCTGTCCGCCGGTGGCGTCTCGCCGTACCGGATTTTGCGGTAGGCGGTGAGGGCGCGGTCTCCTGCGTCGGGGAGGGTGCCGGTGTATTGCTGGGTGGTGGTGATGCGTCGGTGTCCGAG
>JAYTHM010000442.1:0-3461 GCA_043732645.1 Frankiales bacterium | reverse complement strand
GCCGTCCCAACTCATCAACGACCCGGACGTGCAGAAAGTGCGTGACAGCCGCAGGTCCTGAGGCGACAGGCAGGTAGTCCGCCATCCAGTACTTCGTCAGGCCTGGGCTGTCCGCTTGCGCGACAAAAATCAGGTACAGCGCCCCGAAGCCGGCTCCGGCGGCTGCACCGATCACGAGCAAGGACTTCAGGCGCGGGTCGCGACGCGCCAGGGCCTGCGCGGCCAACGCTGCGAAGGCAGCGATCCCCGTTAGTGCGGCGGCGGCGCTTAGCAGGAGACCAACGCTCGTGATGACAGCCAGCACGATCAGTCGCCCCTGCGACCAGGTGGCTTCCAGGCCCGACACGACCAGCAGTACGAGCAGTGTGAAGAAGGCGTCGGCGGTGTACTGCTTGAGATCGTTGCGCACCAGCGCAGAGGGGTTGACAAGGGCGGTCACTCCCGCCAGCGAACCACCGAGCACCGCTGCAGAACGACGTTCCCAGGCGAAGCCGCGGACAAGCAGGTACGCGGCCGCGACGGCGAGTCCGGCAAACAACAACGGCACAATGCGCAAGTCCGACTGCGGCAGGGGCCGCAGCATCAGGCTCCATAGAATAGGGGTGCTGGACGTCGTGGCCGGCAGGTCGTGAAGTGGGTAGCGGCCGGTGATCGCGACCCAGCTCTCGTCAAGCCAGTACGGTGCCGACAGCATGTAATTGACGTCGTGAACGACGAGCACTAGCGAGGCCAGCGCCGCAATCCCGAGCAGCTCGAGGCGCGTTCTGGTCATCGTCCAGTGCCGAACCGGATCCGCAGCAGGATCCAGAGGGCCTCGACGCCGTCCTTCCAGGTGAGCTTCTTGCCCTCTTGTCGTGATCGGGCGCGGTAGCTGATTGGGACCTCGAACGGCCGGATACCGCGGCGCAGCAGCTTGCCGGTCAGCTCAGCTTCCATGCCGAAGCCCACGGAACGGATGTCGAGCTCTCGGTACAGCGCCAGTGGCATCAGCTTGAAGCAGGTCTCCAAGTCGCTGATCCAGCAGTTGAAGATCACGTTGGCAAACATGGTGACAGCCTTGTTGCCTATGACATACCAGAACGAGTACGCCGTGTGGCTGCCGAAGGTGCGGGTGCCGTAGACGACCTGCCCCTGCGCCTCCAAGACCGCGCTGAGCAGCGAGGGGATCTCCTCGGGCGCATATTCGAGGTCCGCGTCACAGATGATCATGTGCGTTCCGGTGGCCTGCTCCGCAGCGGTCCGGATCGCAGCGCCCTTGCCCCTGTTGACGGGGTGGTGGAAGACCGACAGCCGCGGGTCGGACAGCCCGGCAAGAATCTCCCGGGTTCTGTCTTTGCTGCCGTCCTCGACGACCACCAGCTCGACGTCGCACGGGTACGGCACCGCGAGGACGCGCGCCACCGCATCGGCGAGGGTCTTTTCCTCGTCGTACACGGGCATGAGTACGGACAGCTTCACGAAGACGTCTCCTGGACCGTGGTGGAGGAGATTGGAGCGGAGCGCCTAGCCTATGGTCATTGGGCGTGCCACCGGGGGACCGCGCACAATGGGTGAGTGCGTCCGCGGAGGCTGCGGCCGCCTCGATCCGGTGCCCACTACCCTGGGGCGGGTGACCCACCTGCTCGATCCCACCGCCGGCGCCGGACCCTCGCGGGACGGCCTCGACGCCTGGCGCGCGCTGCCCGCTGCGCAGCAGCCCAGCTGGCCGGACCGGGCAGTGCTGAAAGAGGTCATTGACACCCTCACCAGCGTGCCACCCCTGGTGCAGCCGCACGAGTGCGACATCCTGCGAGAGCGGCTCGCTACTGTCGCCCGCGGCGAGGCGTTCCTGCTGCAAGGGGGCGACTGCGCCGAGACGTTCGACGCGAACACCGCCGAAGGCATCCGCGGCAAGGTGCGGACGCTGCTGCAGATGGCGATCGTCTTGACCTATGGCGCGAGCATGCCGGTCGTGAAGGTGGGCCGGATGGCGGGGCAGTACGCCAAGCCACGGAGCACCGATCTCGAGGTGGCGACGGGACTTCCGTCGTACCGGGGGGATGCGGTCAACGACCTGCACGGCGACCGGACGCCGGACCCGCGACGGCTGGTCCGGGCCTACGCCAACTCTGCCGCCGCCTTGAACTTCATGCGCGCCATGGCGACCGACGGCAGCGCGGACCTGGAGAAGGTTCATGACTGGAACACCGCGTTCGTGGCTACGAGTCCGCTCGGTCACCGCTACGAGCAGCTCGCCCAGCAGATCGAGCGGGCGCTCGCGTTCATGCGCGCCTGCGGCCTGGACATCTCGGGGATGCCCGCCACGCACGGCGTCGAGTTGTACGCGAGCCACGAAGCCCTCTTGCTCGAGTACGAAAGAGCGCTGACCCGGTACGACGACGCCGGCGTGAGCGCCTACGCCCTCAGCGGCCACCTCGTCTGGGTGGGCGAGCGGACCCGCGACCTCGACGGTGCGCACATCGACCTTCTGTCGCGCGTGGCCAACCCGATCGGGCTCAAGCTCGGGCCGTCGGCGACCCCCGAGGCAGCCCTCGCCGTGATCGAGAAGCTCGACCCCACAAGGGTTCCCGGGCGGCTGACGGTCATCATCCGGATGGGCGCCGGCAAGGTCAGGGACCTGCTGCCGGCGATCGTCGCGCACATCGAGCAGGCCCGCGGCAAGGGCAGCGTCATCTGGTGCTGCGACCCGATGCACGGCAACACGACCGAGACGGCCAACGGCTACAAGACGCGCCACTTTGACGACGTCCTCGACGAGGTGCGCGGGTTCTTCGAGGTGCACGCAGCCCTGGGTACGCACCCTGGTGGCATTCATGTGGAGCTCACTGGAGACGACGTGACCGAGTGCCTGGGGGGTGCGTACCAGCTGACGGACCAGGACCTGGCCGGCCGTTACGAGACTGCGTGCGACCCACGGCTGAACAACGGTCAGTCGCTCGAGCTGGCCTTCCTCGTCGCCGAGATGCTCCAGTCGGCGCGGGTCAGCCCGTCGCGTTGAAGGTCGCGGTGGTGTTGTTGGTCCCGTCCCCAGCCGTGATGCTATGTGGTCCCGGAAGTCCCTGGCCGTCGTGTGCGGTGAGAGTCGTCGTGAAGCGGCCGAGGGCGTCGACCTGCACTGCGGCCGACGAACCGGGGTTGCCCCCGACCTGCTCGAGGTAGGCCAGCTGCACGAAGGCGCCGGGAGTCCATCCCCCGCCGCTGACCGTGATCTTGGTGTTAATGGGGCCACTGCTTGGGTTGATCTCCAGCGACAGCGGCTCCGTGACCGAGGTCGGCGTGGCTGAAGGAGGGGCGACCGTGGCGGTCGGCGTCGGGATCGGGGTGGGCGAGGGGGTGATGACAAAGACGCGCGGCGCCGTGGGGGTCGTGGGGGCGGGCTGGCCGGTCAAGCCTGGTCGTGGCGCGAGCGAGATCACCGGCGCGGCGGTGACCAGCGCAGGCTGTTCGCCCGCGGCCACCAC
>JAYTHM010000441.1:0-3462 GCA_043732645.1 Frankiales bacterium | reverse complement strand
CGGCGTAGCAGGGGCGGACGATCGGAAGAGGCCGGTCCCCGAGCGTCATGGGCGCAAGTCGCCGTAGGGTGTGGGTGAGCAGGCGCGGGCCGCCCAGCAGCTCGTCATCGACGACCCGGTGCGGCCAGGGGACGGCGACATCGAGGCTCGGCAGCTCCTTGCCGCCAAAGCCGGACTCCACGAGGGCGACATCACCGGTGAGCTCAGCCCCCGCCGCACCGTGGATCCGGAACGCCCCGGCACGCTGCCGATCGGTGGGCTCACCTGAGTGCGTACTCGCTACGCCAGGCAGGATGGGTGCCAACGTTGCTTGCCCAGCGCCCAGTTCCAGGCGTGCTCAGTGAGCCCGGTCTGCAACGCCTGGGTCCGACCGAGCGTCCGGAGCTGGCTGGCCGCGACCTGGCGCCAGGTCTTATCGGTTCCCGTGAGGGTGAGGGTGAGAGTGAGACTGAGACTGAGAGTGAGAGTGAGAGTTATACCTTGCATCCTGATCCGCCGACTCAGGGCGGGCGGACATACTTCTGTGGACAGCCAGCGAGACCCCCGACGACACAAATCCACACGGCCAAGGCCGTGTGGATTTGCGCCAAAGAGGGGGAGGGAGAGCAGGTTAGCGGGAGGAGGCGAGGCGGGCGTTGTCAATCACGATCGCGGCCGGACCCTCGATGAGCTTCAGGGTCGACAGGGCCGTCTCGCCGAAGGCCTGCTTGAGCGCGGACGACAGCGCGAGGACGCCGACGACGACGCCACCGTGCCCGCGCAGAGGCATGGACAAGAACGTCGCCATGTCCGGTGAGCCGCTGAGATCGTCTGGGTCGTCGACGAGCATCCCGCCGGCCTGCGCGACGCGAACATCCAGGGCGGAGGTGTTGAGGGAGGACCCGCCGTGCGAGGACAGACCCTCAACCGCGGAGCTGAGAAACTCGTCATAGTGCGAACGGGCGGTGGCCTGGCCGACCGCGACGTAGGCCGCGGACTCCGCACCGAGCATAACGGCCGCGAGGTCGTAGCCAACGAAACGCTGCAGGACCCCGAGCAGGGCCGCGACGGAGGCCTCGAGCCCGGAGGCGGTGGCGGCGATGGCCATCACCGACTGCGCGACGGAGGACTCGAACAGCTTGCGGTCGAGCAGGTCGCAGACCCGCGACAGCACGTCCTGCTCGGACAGCTCCATCGGGTCCGGGGTGAGGCGATCGCGTCCCCCACGGGAGGCTTTCGCCGCCATCAGGACCTCGTCGATCGCGCCGGCGAGCTCGGGGGCTTCGAAGTCCTTCGTGAGGTAACGATCGACCCCCGCCTGGCCCGCCCAGTAGCGGTCGGAGGCGGCATCGAGGGAGGTCAGCATGACGACCGGGATGTCCGCGGTCTGCCAGTCGTCCTTGAGCAGCCGGGCGGCGATGAACCCCGAGATGCGGGGCATCTGCACGTCCAGGACCACGGCGTCGGGCTGGTGCAGCAGGACGGCCTGCACCGCGCCGATCCCGTCCTCGGCGGCCACGACCTCATGCCCCTCCTTGGTCAGCACGGACGTGACGATCCGACGCAGGGTGGGACTGTCGTCCGCGATCACGATCCGCGCCATCAGCGCCCCACCAGCCTTCGCACCGTCGAGACCAGTTGCTCCTGGTCGAACTCGTTCTTCAGCAGGTACGCCGAGCAACCCGCGTCGAGGCCCGCCTGGCGTGCGTGCTCCTCACCGCGTGAGGTCATGATGATGACCGGGACGTTCTCCCAGCCCTTCGTACGACGGATGGTACGGGTGAGGTCGAAGCCGTCCATCCCCGGCATCTCCACATCGGACAGGACGAGGTCAGCCGGGTCGTCGCGCAGCCGCGATGCGCCGTCCAGTCCGTCGACTGCCGTCTCGACGACGTAGCCCGCGCCTTCGAGGATGACCCGCTCCAGCTCCCGTACCCCGATCGAGTCCTCGACGACCAGGACCCTGGGCTTACGCACACCCGGTTCGGCCGCGGCCTTGCGCACGGAAGCCGCCGGGACGCCGGCCGTTATCGCACCCGCGAGCCCGCCCATGCCGGCCACGACCTTGTCGGTGAGCTCTCGCAGGTCGAGCAGGCACACGACGCTGCCGTCCCCGTCGATCGTCGCTCCCGCAACCGTCGGGACCCGACCCAGGAAGGCACCGAGGTCCTTCACGACCAGCTCCGACTCCCCCTCGAGGCGGTCGACGGCCCAGGCGATCTGCCCGCCCGGTCCGCTGGCGTGCCGCACCACAAGGGCAGCGCGAGGCGACTCGGAGGACGTGCGGGACAGTCCCAGAGCGGCACCGAGGTCGAGCAGCGGCACCGAGACCCCGTGGCGCACCACGACAGGAGCGCCGGCCAGCGTGTGCACCTCGGCGTCCCGGAGCGACAGCGACTCGACGACGCCGGGCACCGGGACGGCGTACCGCTCGTCTCCGACCCGGGCGATGAGGCAGCGGAGCACCCCGAGGGTGACCGGCAGGGTCAGGACGAAGGACGTTCCGTGGCCGCGTTCGGAGCGCACCTCGACCAGACCGCCGAGCTCCTCCACGGCGTCCCGGACAACGTCGAGGCCGACACCGCGGCCGGAGGTCTCCGTGACGGTGTCGCTGGTGCTGAAGCAGGGGGTGAACAGCAGGTTCAGCAGGACGGGACCGGTGACGGCCGAGTCAGCCGGCAGGAGCCCGAGCCGGATCGCCTTGTCCCGCACCGCGTCCTCGTCGACGCCGGCACCGTCATCGGTGACCTCGAGCACGACGGTCCCGCCGACGGACCGGGCGCTGACCGTCACGACCGCCCGTGGCGTCTTGCCGACGGCGGCGCGGTCGGCGGGCGCCTCGCAGCCGTGGTCCACAGCGTTGATGACCAGGTGCTTGAGGGCGTCCGAGACGCCGTCGAGCACCTGCTTGTCGAGCTCCACGTCCTCACCGTTGAGCTCGAGCACGACGTCCTTGCCGGCTACCGCCGCGACATCGCGCAGGATCCGTGGCAGGGCGGCGAAGACCCGGCGTACCGGGACCATCGCCAGGCCCATCGCGCCGTCACGGACGAGCGCCATACCAACACGGTGGCCTTCGACGAGCTCGCGCAGGTTGCGGACGGTTCCGGACAGGTCATCGGCGGCACCGACGAGGCGGTGCAGCGCGAGGGCGACCTCAGGCGGCAGCATCGCAGCGTGCCGCTGGGTGGCCTGCCGCACGACCCCTGCCCAGCGGGCCTGCTCGGCGGCCAGCGTCAGCAGCGTCCCGGTGGTCTGCTCGACTCGGCGGGCGCCCAGGTCGGCCTCTCCGACCACGTCGAGCAGGTCATAGACCTTCGAGGCGGCCACCCGCACCGAGTCCGACGCTGGACGGGCTGTCTCGAGCTCGGGCGCGGCGGCCTGGTCGGGCACCACCACCGCTTGGAGAACGGGTACGACGACCGGGTCCGCTCCGGCAACCGCCCGCTGGAGGGCCTCCACCAGCGGCGTGAGGGCCGCGTC
>JAYTHM010000440.1:0-3465 GCA_043732645.1 Frankiales bacterium | reverse complement strand
ACTACCTCAGGACGGGGGGATGGCTCCAGTGACGGCTTCCTTCACGGGCGCGGCGGCGGACCCGGTGGTCGGAATCATCATGGGCAGCGACAGTGATTGGTCGGTGATGGAGGCTGCTTCCCATGCCCTGAAGGAGTTCGACGTCCCGCACGAGGTGCACGTCGTGTCCGCCCACCGGATGCCGGTCGAGATGTTCGACTACGCCTCGTCCGCTGCCGACCGCGGTCTGCGGGTCGTCATCGCCGGTGCGGGTGGGGCTGCGCACCTGCCCGGGATGGTCGCGTCCATCACGCCACTGCCGGTGATCGGGGTGCCGGTGCCGCTGAAGTACCTCGACGGGATGGACTCGCTGCTGTCGATCGTGCAGATGCCGGCCGGGGTCCCCGTCGCCACCGTGTCGGTCGCCGGAGCCCGCAACGCCGGCCTGCTTGCCGTACGCATCCTGGCTGTTTCGGACGAAGTGCTGCTGGCCCGGATGCGGGACTTCCAGGTTGCGCTGGGCAAGAAGGCGCGGGCCAAGGACGTGGCCCTCCAGGCCCGTCTGACGTGAACTCTCCCCTTGACCGGCCGGACGAGCTGGACTTCCGGCCGGGGGAGCTGAGCCGGGTCCGGGTGCGGTTGCGCCCGTGGCGGCCGCGTTGGCGGACGCCTGGAGATCGCGACGTCCCCGACGTGAGTGACCATCAGGTGGTCAGTCTCGCCACTCGATCTTCGGGCAGCGGTCCATCACCACGGTGAGCCCGGCCTCGGTGGCCCGCTCGGCGGCCGGGGAGTCGATGACGCCCAGCTGCATCCACACACCTTTCGCCCCTGCTGCGATGGCCCCGTCGACCACGGAGCCGACGAGGGCGGACCGCACGAAGCAGTCGACGACGTCGACCTCGAACGGGATCTCGGCGAGGCTCGGGTAGCCCTGCTCACCATGCACGGTGACCGCCGAGGGATGCACCGGGACGATGCGCTTTCCCTTGTCCTGTAGGAACTTCGCGACTCCCCAGGCTGCGCGGATGCGATCGTTCGACAGGCCGACGACCGCCCAGGTGTCCAGGGACAGGAGGCGGTCGACCGACGTCATGACGTCCAGTGTCTAGGACCAGGTCTCGTAGCGCTCACGCAGACGCCTCACGTCGCGCCGGCGCTGCTCGTAGGTCGCACCGACCCCGACCAGCAGGGCACCGGCGCCGGCCAGCAGCGTCCAGCGAGGCAGGGCCGAGGCGTACGGCGCGAGCAGGTGCAGCGCGTCGAGGACCACCACGGCCCCACCGAGGACCAGTGGAGCGCGCAGCCGGTCCCGTGCGCCCACCATCACGACAGCGATCGCGACCATGAGCAACAGCAGGCCTCGGGTCGGGGTGTCGTCGGTGAGGGCCTTCAGCAGCGAGGGCACCAGCGCCAGCGACAGCCCCGGCCCGTACGCCGCGAAGGAGCTGAGCTCGGGCTGCGTGCGGCGACGAAGGTGGCCGAAGACCAGCGCTACCAGGGCAAGTGGCGCGACGTAGGGCTCGGGGGACACCACCTGCGCGTCCGCCAAGCGCACCCAGGACGAGGCCGACAGGAGCAGGCCGCCCACCAGGCCGACCTCGCGCCGGTCGGGCCGGATCGCCACGGCCAGTGCCAGCAGCCCCGACAGGGCCAGGGTCCAGGACAACCAGCCGGGGTCCCCGACCGCGAGCAGCACCGCCGTGCCGGCCAGGACCCCGGCGGCGGCCTCGAGCCCGATCCGGTGGGTACCGTGCAGAGCGAAGGAGAGCGCAACGCAGACGGCAGGGACGACCAGCAGCAGCGCCCCGACCTGGTCCACGGCGAGGTCCTGGTCGCCGCCGTAGGCCGCGACGGTCGCCCCGGCGAGCAGTCCGGCGACACCGGTGAGCACCCCGGGCAGCCGGACCGCCAGCAGGGCGACGAGGACGGCGGCGAGCGGCAGGACCGTGAGGGTCGCTGTGCGGTCGGCCACCGACCACGCCCCCGCGTAGACGGCAAAGGCGGTCGATGCTCCGGCCAAGGCAACCCGAACCGCGTCCTTGGCAAAGGCCCCTGCGAGGCCGAGGACGGCGCCGATCCCGAGCAGGACCGCCAGGGCAACCGGGTAGCTGGTGTCCAGGCCCAGCGGGACGAGCAACCCGGCCAGGACGAGGAGCGCGCCGGCCGGTGCGACCGACTGCCTGACCCGGTCCAGGACGAGGCCGGCTCCGAAGGCGCAGCCGGCCGCCGCAACGGTGACGACCAGGGTGACGAGCCCACCGCCCCAGGCCGTGTGCAGGGAGACGGCCTGGCGCGCGGTGTCCGCCGTCAGGGTCCAGGGGTGCGCGAGCCAGGTGAACGGGCCCGTTGCCGCCAGGGCGATCGGCGCTGCCTCCAGCAGCACACCGACCACCGCAACCACCAGGGCTCCGATGACCGGCCCCTGCCGCCGAGGTCGGGTGAGAAGAGCGCTGGCCAGCAGGGCGACGAGGGCGGCCGCGAGAACCACCAGCGGGAGCTGGGTCTCGGGCAGGTGTAGCCGGGCGGTGGCCCACGCGGCCGCGGCGGCAAGGGGAACGACCAGTCCGGCGAGGACGCCTGAGGTGGTGACGTCCTTCGCGCGGACGGCGGCCAGGGCAGCCAGCGCGGCGAGGGCCACCAGCCCGGCTCCGGCGGCGGACCGGCGGTCGTGCACGGCGAGCGAGGTGGCCCCGAGCGAGCCGAGGACGGCGAGACCGGCCAGTGCCGCCGTCGTCGACCTGAGCAGGGAGGGACTGCGCCGGTCGCTCGCGACGGCCACGTCCAGCGCGCCAAGTCCTGCCAGGGTCACGGCGATGACGGGCAGCGAGGCCTCGGTGCGGGCCAGGACGAGCACGACGGGCAGCTGCGCGAAGACCGCCGCCCCCAACTGCGACACCCGAACCCGGACCGCTGAGGCGTGCAGACCTGCTCCCAGGGCGAGTACGGCGGTGGCGACCGCGGCGTAGGTTCGGTTGTCGAGGCCGCCCGCGAGGCCCGCGCGCTGGAGGGCCCAGGCGTCGAGGGCGCCGAGCGCCAGGGCCACGCCCGCCAGCGCCTCCGCGCTGGCCGTGAGCCCACGTCGCAGCAGCACCATCGGCGCGGCAGCGGCCGCGCCCGTCAGGGTGAGCAGGACAAGGGCGCGACCGACCACACCCAGGTGCCGGTAGGTCACCGCGGCGAACACGACGCCGGCTAGGGCGAGCAGCAGCGCGCCGAGGGTCAGCAGGGTGTTCTGGACCTGCGCGGGCGTGGTTTCCGTACGGGGCCCGGGCACCGTTGTGGGGGGGACTGTCGGCGCCGCTGGGCTGTCGCCCGACCGGAGCGAGGTGAGCAGCTGTCCCCGCTCGGTGAGCAGCGAGGTGCGCTCGCCGTCGAGGGCGCCGAGGCGCTGGTCGACGACCCAGAGGCGGCCGGCCACGGGTCCGGTCAGGCGCAGTCCACACGCTGGGCAGGTAGGCCCGCCAGAGAGCGTCGCCTGGCATT
>JAYTHM010000439.1:0-11225 GCA_043732645.1 Frankiales bacterium | reverse complement strand
GTTCGCCGGGGTTGCCGCCCCCGTGCTCTGGCTGGCGAACGGGCTGAACGCGCGGGTCCTGGCGGCCAGGACCCATAGCCTTGCCCGGCACGCCCGTCGTACGGCGAAGACGGTGGCGTGAGGCTCGAGCCGGACGGGCTGCTGTCGCAGTCGCAGTGGCTCGACCGCTGGCAGGACCTGCACGGCGGCTATGACCCCCGGCAGGGCAGCGCGTCGGTACGCCGGTGGCTCGCGCTCGTCCATGTCGTTGCGCGGCCGCTGGCGCGTACCGGTGTTCACCCGGACCTACTCACCCTCGCGTCCCTGCTGGCTGCCGGCGCGGTGCTGCTCACGCCCTCCTGGGCCGGCGTCGTGCTGGTGCTGCTGGCTGCCCTGATCGACGGCCTCGACGGCTGCGTCGCGGTCCTGCAGCAGCGGACCTCGCGGTGGGGCTACCTGCTCGACAGCGTCGTGGACAGGTGCACCGACATCGTGCTGATCCTCGCAATGCTGCAGCTCGCGGCTCCCCCAGCCCTCGGCGCCGGCTGCGGCTTCGCGGTCTTGCTGCTCGAGTACATCCGCGCCAGGGCAGGCAACGCGGGCAGCGGGGAGATCACCGTCGTGACCGTCGGCGAGCGCCCGACCAGGGTGATCGTGGCTGTGCTCGCCCTCGCGACCGGGCTGGGCGAGATCGCGCTGTGGGTCCTCACCGTGCTGACCGGCGTCGCGGTCGGGCAGCTGCTCGTGGCGCTGCGTCGTACCTGGGCGGGCGAACCGGGCTAGGTTGCCCCGCATGACCGATCCTTGGGGCGTCCAGAACCAGCCGAACGCAGCTGTCCCGCCGCCGCTCCCCGGCTATCTGCCGGGAGCGGTCCAGGGCTACGGCCAGGCCCTGCCGGTGCAGAGCGGCCCGCCCGGCACGGTGCGTTCGACAGGCAAGGCGATCCTGTTGCTCGTCGTGACCTTCGGGATCTACTCCTACGTCTATAACTACAGGGTCCACGACGAGATGAAGCGGCACACCGGCCGCGGCCTCGGGGGCGGCATCGCGCTGCTCCTGACCTTCCTGGCAGGCGTCGCGATGCCGTTCCTGACGCCGAACGAGGTCGGGGCGCTCTACACCCGCCGCGGCGAGAAGCCGCCGGTCCGGGCCTGGACGGGACTCTGGGTGATCATCCCGATCGTCATCGGCTACAGCGTGTTCATCGCGACATTTGTCTCGGTCTTCGCCACCACCTCGACCTCCGAGGGCAGCACCGGCAAGGAACTGAGCGCCGGACAGGGCGCCAGCCTCGCGGTGGGGGCTCTCGTCCTCGTCGTGTCCAGCCTCGCCGGGTCCCTCGTGTGGTTCGTCAAGACCAACGGCGCGCTCAACCGCTACTGGGAGTCACTCGCCTGACGCCGTTTCGTTCCCGGACCGTGACCCGCAGCGGGTTCGCGACCTGCTCGCGGGACCCTACGGTTGGTAGGTGCGTGTGCATCGGCCGGCGATCGACGGCCTCACGGTGGTCGGCCTCACCCGGCCGTACCCCGCCGGGGGAGACGTCCACGTGCTCTCCGACGGCCACCTGCACGGCGAAGTCGACCAGGTCTGCCCCCGCTGCCTTGCCTGGATCGAAGGACGAGACTACGTCCGCCGTACGGCGTACGGGGTGCTGCAGCACGAGGCGTGTCCCACGGTGCTCACGCCGGACCGACCAGCTCGCTGACGATGCGCGCGGACAGTGCCACCAGGGGCAGCCCGCCTCCGGGGTGTGAGGAGCCCCCGACCAGGAACAGTCCGGGGACCGGCGAGCGGTTGGCCGGCCGCAGGAAGGCCGCCCTCGCGCCGTTGCTCGACGAGCCGTAGATTGCGCCGCCGACTGAACCGGTGCGGTCCTCGAGGTCGGCGGGGGTACGGACCTCGCGCCACAGCAGCCGGTCCCGGACGTCCAGCCCGCGCTCGGCCATCACCTTTAGCACCCGCTCTGCATACCTCTCGCGCACCCCGGGGGCGCGCCAGTCGAAGGGTCCCTGCCGGGGGGCGTTGACCAGGACGAACCACGCCTCGTGCCCGTTGGGCGCGCCGTCCGGCGGAGCGCAGACGTAGACCGTCGGGTCATCGACCGGCCGCGACCCGAAAACCGCGTCGAGCTCGGCGTCGTAGTCGGCCGGGAACAGCACGGTGTGGTGCGCCTGGTCCGCTGACCTTCCTCGCAGGGCGAGCAACAGCACGAAGCCCGACAGCGACGGGGTGGTGCGGGCCAGTCGCCGGGAAGCCCGACGGGAGGGTACGAGGTCGCCGTACAGGTGGGCGGCGTCGGTGTTGGCGACGACCAGGTCAGCGCTCACCTCGCTGCCGTCGGCCAGGACGACCCCGGTCGCCGGGTCCAGGATGCGGCTCACCCGGGTCCCGAGCCGCACCTCGACGCTGAGGTCGAGCGCCCGTTGCAGCAGGGCCTCGGCGATCCGGTGCAGGCCACCTTCGACGTACCAGCCGCCCTGCTGCTGCTCGATGAACGGGATCGCCGCCAGCGCAGCGGGGGCCAGCCGCGGGTCGGAGCCGGTGTAGGTCGCGTAGCGGTCGAGAAGGACGCGAAGGCGTGGGTCACGCAGGTAGCGCCGACCCAGGGCCCGCAGGGTCCGACCCGGAGTGAGAGTGGCGAGGTCGCCGGGGTGCCGCAGCGCCAGCGAGGCCAACGTGCGGGGGCCGTGCAGCGGGCTCTCCAGGAACGGTCCGCGGCTGGCCTCCCAGATGCGGCCGGCTCGCTCCAGGAAGGCCCGCCAGTCAGCGCCCGCGCCGACACCCAAGGTGGCGTCGAGCCGGTCGGTCAGCACCGTCAGGTCATCGCTGGTGTCGAGCCAGGTGCCGTCGGCGAAGCGGTGCCGGATCAGCGGGTCGAGCCGCTCCAGCACGAGCGACGGGGGCCATCCACCGGTCGCGGCGAACAGGTCCCGGAAGACCTCCGGCATCGTCAGCAGCGAGGGCCCCGTGTCGAAGCGGAAACCCTCGCGCTCGTAGGTCCCCAGCTTGCCGCCGACCTGCTCCGCGGCTTCCAGCACGGTCACCCGATGCCCACGTGCGGCCAGCCGGCAGGCGGCGGCCAGACCTCCGACTCCCGCGCCGACGACGACGACCCGGCTCACAGTGCCCGGCCCTTCCACCGCAGCGACCCCCGTCGCCGGGCCAGCCGGCTGCGGGCGTCGAGGGCGACCAGGGCGGCGACGCCCACTGGGTGCGTGAAGCTGTCCAGGACGCGCCCGCCGGTGCGACCCGCGCTGACTGTACGGCCGACAACCCCTGCGACGTAGGCGATCCGGTTGCCCTGGAGCACCGGCAGGACATACAGCACGAACAGCAACAGCGGAATGGCCGGCGGGGTGGTGTGCAACGACTTGGTGTAGCCGTCGGCGAGCTCGCGCCAACCGTCGTACATGCGGGTGGTCGCCAGGTCGGTGCCGTCGACGACCCCACCGCGACCGCCGGCGCGTTTCATCGCCCTGAGCAGGGCGACGTCCTCGACGACCTCGTGCCGCACGGCGCCGTGCCCCCCGGCCCGTCGGTAGGTCGAGCGGCGTACGGCCAGCAGCTGTCCGTTGGCGGCCGACAGCGAAGGGCGGGGCGAGCTCTCGGCGAGGCGCAGGGGCAGGAACGTCAGCCACGACCACTGCAGCAGCGGCTGCACGAGCCGGGTCAGCCCGGGGGACTGCTGGCGCGGGTAGGGACTGACGAGGTCCAGGTCGTGCGCGAGCAGGGTGGCGACCGTGGCGGCGACCGCCCCGGGTGACAGGACGACGTCAGCGTCGAGGAAGACCAGCACCTCGCTGGCGGGATCGGCGGCGTCGGCGAGCTGCTGGCAGGCGTGCGGCTTGCCGAGCCAGCCGGCGGGCAGGGGGGCACCGTCGAGGACGCGGAAGCCACGGCTGCGGGCCAGCTCGGCGGTGTCGTCGGTGGACCCGTCGTCGAGCAGCAGGACCTCGGCGATCCCCTGCTGCGCAAGCAGTCCGTCCAGGCAGGGCCCGATCCGGTGGGCTTCGTCCCGGACGGGAAGCAGGACACTGGTGCACACCTGGAGTGGACCCGGGACCGGACGCCGCAGCAACGCCGCGTTGACCGCGGTGTGGGCGGTAAGCAGCCAGACGGCTCCAGTCAGGACCTTCACCGCAGCAGGCTGCGGGCATAGGGCAGCGCGATGAGTCCCATGCCGATGCCACCGGCGAGGGCCACTCCGGGGCGGTCGAAGAAGACGGCGTTGGCAAGGACCGACGACGCGTAGGTCCACAGGAACACTGCTGACGGGACCCGGTCGTCGGCGGTGCTGCGCGGCAGTCGGGCGAGCAGGGCCATCAGCGCGGTCGCGACCAGCAGCCAGCCAACGGTGTTCGTGAGCGGGATCGAGTTGAGGCCGGGACGGGGGTGGTCCCAGCGCCAGTGCCCGGCTGCGACGAGCTGCGGGTCCAGGAACAGATCCCACGAGGCGAGTGCTCCGGCAGCCACCAGGACGGCGACGACCCCACGAGCGAGCCGCTGACCCACGAGCAGGCACGGGTAGGCGAGCATCGCCCACGCAAGCGGTACGACGAGGGGAACCCCCAGCAGGCGCGCGCCCAGAGTGCCGGCGTAGGAGTAGGAGCCGAAGGGGAAGCCGGTGGCCACGCCGAGCGCCTCGGCCGCGAAGGCGACACCCACGACGGTTCCCACCAGCCGTACTGCCCACTCGGTCCCGCGGGTGGCCGACGCATGCGTGGCGGCCGCTGCGAACAGAAGCAGCACAGTGCACACCGTCAGGGCGTCTCGCTCGTTGCCGTGAGTGAGCGGGTAGGCGACCTGGGTCAGGATCCCCGCTAGGGCGAGAGCAACCGAGGCCCGTAGCGACCCGACCGAGGTCGGGCGCGGGCGCAGGGTCGCCGTAGGCATGACCGAAGCCTAAGGGCCGCCGGGGAACCCGGCTGGTCAGGCGCGGCGGCGGGCCGCGTAGAGGTCGACACACTCCGAGGGACCGGCCTGCTGGAGCGCCCTTGCGAAGGCGCGGGCATTCCGGCGTAGGCGCAGCCGCTCGCTGAGCCGGACCATCAGGCCGGGTGTGGCCGGCGAGAGATCGACGGGAAGCTCGGACACGCGGATAGAACCAAGGCTCTTCGGGGGCGCCTGGGTGGTGAGGGTGTTGCTGCTCATGCGGGTCTCCTCGGTGCGATGCGCGTCCTGCACTCACCACAATTGGCACTGAGTGCCAGAAGATCCACCTGAAACGACGTGACGTCAGGCATAGAACACGCTTCGCCAGCGTGGGTGGTGGCAGGTCTCACACCACCCGGAAGGCGCTCCGCAGTCGTGAGACGGCAGACGCCAGTGCCCGCCGGGCGGCCTCGCCGTGCTGCGCGAACCAGTCGTCGACGTCCTCGACCAGGTCGTCGTAGGCCTCACCGAGCTCCTCGGTCTCGAGCACACCCCCGGCCATCGGGTCGTCGTACAGCAGGTGCCAGAGCTCGGAGACCTCTGCGGTCGACGGTTCCGGAGCGCCCTCGGACAACCAGCCGCCGAGGTCGAGGTCGACCTCGTCGGGCAGGTCGTCGTTCAGAGCTAAGCGGTGCTCCTGCGCATGATGTTCCAGGGCAGCGCGGCTGCCGAAGAGCAGTACCTTGCCACTGTCGGTGAGCAGCAGGTCGGTCTCGGTCTCGTCGTCGACGAGCCAGCCGACGTGCCAGCGCGCGCCGCCGTCGATCAGCAGCACCTCGTAGAGCTCAGCCACGTCGGATCGACCTCACTGCTCGGGTGAGCGCCCGGCTGCGTGCTGAGCGGTCGGACAGGACCGCACGGGCCGCGAGCCGTCCACTGGCGCCGAACACGCCCCCGCCCGGGTGCGTCGAGGCTCCGCAGAGGTACAACCCGTGCGTGCCCGGGACGCGGTAGCCCGCGAGGTCCGGCGCCGGTCGATAGAGGAACATCGAGTCCAGGGACATCTCGACGTGCATGACCTGCCCCTGGCGCAGCCCGAGTTCGCGCTCGATCTCGAGCGGCGTCTGCACGTGCATGGCCTGCACACTGGAGGCGAAGCCGGGGGCGCAGCGCTCGACGGCCTCGATGAGTTTGGTGCCCTCGCGCTCGGCGATGGCGTCCCAGTGCTCGCCGTTCGCCAGGGCGTAAGGGTGCCACTGCCCCCAGATGCTCATCGTGTGCATCCCCGCCGGCGCGAGGGTGTCGTCGAACGCGCTGAACGTCATAGCCAAGGCCGCGGGCTCGGTCGGGGGCAGGCCGGCGCCCCACTCGCCGTACGCCCGGCGCAGCGCCTGCCGGGAGGGCGCGAGCAGCTGGAGGGCGCGGTAGGTCTCCTGCGTCGCCGTCGGGTACGGCGGCAGCGCGTCCGTGATCAGCCGCACGACCATGCCGATGCCGTTCCCGACATGCACGTCCCGTCGGGCCTTGGCAAGGACAGGGGAGGCGGCCAGCTCAAGGGTGGTCAGGACGTGGCAGGCCCCCACGACGGTGTCCGCGCGAAGGTGCTCCCCGGTGTCGGTCAGGACGCCTGTCACCCGGTCGCCGGTGGTCGTGATCGCGGCCGCGCCGTCGCCGAGCCGGACCCGGCCCCCCAGCGACACCAGGCAGGCGGCAAGGGCCTCGCTGAGGCTGCCGCTGCCCCGGCGGGGATGGCCGGGGGCGCGCAGGTGCATGACGGTGTTCCACCCGACGAGGTCAGCCGTCGCCGGCTCGTGGGTGGGCGGACCGGACTGTGCCCCCAACCAGGCCAGTGCCGTCTTGAGCCGCTCGTCGTCGAAGTGCGCGTCAAGCAGGGCGTCCGCCGAGCCGAGGAACTGGCGCGACAGCTCCAGCCCGCCCAGCCCGGTCTCCTTGCCGACGCCCCACAGCGCCCGGCCGAGGTGTCGTGCCGTCGGCGGGTTCTGGAAGGCGTCGAAGACCCGCAGGTTGCGGGCTGACCAGTCGGTGACGAACGCGTGGTAGGAGGCCGCATCCTTTGCGCCGCAGGCACTCTCGATCGACGCGCAGGTCTTGTCGAGGTCGACGCTGAAGGTCAGGTCGGTGTCGCCGAAGGGCGCGAAGCCCCATGGGTCGAGGTCGAGGTAGTGGAGCCCGAAGCGCTCGAGGCCGAGGTCCTCCACGATGCCGGTGTGGCGCACCATGATGTGCGCGCTCGACCCCCGGTCGACGCGGTAGCCGGGCCAGCGCTCGACGGTGCTGACTGCGCCGCCGACGACGGTGTCCCGTTCGACGACCTCGACGTCTAGGCCCTCGCGAGCCAGGTAGCAGGCCGCGACCAGACCGTTGTGCCCTGCGCCGACGACGACCACCCGGTCCACGGTCATAGCTCCAGCCCCAGTACGGCGAAGGTCCGCGGGTCGCCCGGAAACGACAGGTCCCGCACCAGGTCGACCCACCCGCCGGTCCGGTAGAACCGCCGGGCTCGCGTCTCGAGGTCGGGGGTCGTCAGGACGGCCGTGGCTGTTCCGGCCTGCGCCAGCAGGTCCTCGAGCAGGGCGTGGCCGAGGCCGGTGCCCTGCAGCTCGGGACGCACGTGCAGCTCGCACACTTCGAAGGCGTCGCTCAGCCAGCTGGCCGCGATGGCCTTGTCCATGGCCGTCCGGACCTGGTCGTGCCACCACTGCCCCGGGGCGCCGCGGTAGCCGTAGGTGATGCCGACCAGTCGGGGACCGTCGACGGCTGCAACGGCGTGCAGGCCCTTTCGGTCCAGGTGGGCCCCGATGACGGCCCGCCGGCCGCGCGCCGCCGAGCGTGGGACGTCCATGGCGGCGGCGTAGACGTCGAGCACCTCATCGGTGCGGGAGGTGAGGTCCTCGCGGCTCCAGCGCACGACCAGGGCGCTCATCGGAACGGTTCCGCGCCGTCGAGCGTCCCTGCGGCGTCTAGCACCGCGAACCGGGCGAACAGCTCCTCGACGTACCACCCGAGGCGGGTGGTGTCGGCGACGACGCGGGCGTGGGCGGGTCCGGTCGTGAAGGCCCGGACGTCCCGCGCCCCCTCCCACAGGCTCACCGTTCCCTGCAGGCCCACGGGGGCCTCACCGATAGCCAGCGAGGCCCGCAGCCCGGGGGCGCCCGCCAGGGCGGCCTGGACGGGGGGCACGGACCGCCAGAACGCGACCGCCTTCTTCGGTGCCAACCGTGCCCGGGTGAGGGCCACCAAGGGGCCGTCGTACCGCTCGGTCCGAGGGGTGCCAAAGGGCTCGCGGCCGCTCCACCGTCCGGTGCTGCCCAGGGGACGCAGCTCGAGCCGCAGGGTCTCGGTCGCCAGCCGCTCCCAGGCCGCAGCGACCGGGTCGGGGCCGGGTGCCGCCCAAGTCGTGAGCTTGGCCCAGCGGGTCGGGTCGGCCTCGGACACGGCGAAGCCCCGCCCGGTGCCGAGCATCTTGGCAAACCGCACCCCCGGTGTACGACGGGCGGCGCGGCTGTCGACCGCCATCCGCGCCAAAGCCACCGGCACAGCGCGGGCCGAGACGCGCCACACGTGCAGCGTGACGAGCGCCGGGACCGGTTCCATCCCCCCAGCCTTTCATGCCAGGTGGGAAGGCTCGCGGCCCACCGCTGGTTGAATGAGGGTGTGGAGACCAATGCCGACGTGAGGCCGACCGACCAGCGGGCGACCGACCTCGATGCCCTGGCCGTCGCGGCGGGCGAACGGCTCGAGGGTGCAACGCCGCAGGAGGTGCTGCGCTGGGCCGTCGATACCTTCGGCGAGCGCTTCGTCGTCTCGAGCTCGATGGGGGACGGCGTGCTCGCCTCCCTGGCAGCCTCCGTCAGCCCAGGGGTGGATGTCGTCTTCCTCGACACCGGCTACCACTTCGCCGAGACCCTTGGCACCCGTGACGCCGTCGCCCAGGTGTATGACGTGCGCGTGCGGACGATGCTGCCGCTGATGACCGTCGCCGAGCAGGACGCAGAGCATGGCCCAGAGCTCTGGCGGCGTGACCCCGACGCGTGCTGCGCGATGCGCAAGGTCGAGCCGCTCGGCCGAGCCCTGGACGACTACGACGCGTACGCCTCGGGGGTGCACCGCGACGAGTCCCCGTCCCGCGCGCAGACCAAGGTCGTCGAGTGGGACGCAAAGCGCGGCAAGGTCAAGGTCAACCCGGTCGTGGCCTGGACCCAGGACGACCTCGACAGCTACGTCGCCGAGCACGCGATCCTGGTCAACCCGCTCGCGAGCGACGGCTACCCCTCGATCGGCTGCGCCCCCTGCACGCATCGCGTCGCACCAGGCGAGGACCCCAGGTCGGGGCGCTGGCGCGGCTCGCAGAAGACCGAGTGCGGCTTGCACCTGTAGCCAGCTGAGGGGGCTGCTAGCGCCTCAAGGGGTCTGGTAGAGGTAGTGCAGCCGGAGCCGATGCCCGGCCGGGACGCGTGGGTGGTCGAACTCGATGACCCGCTGCATGCCGAGTCGTTCCATGACCCGCCAGGACGGTTCGTTGGCAACGGCGGTGACGCTCACGATGCTGGGTGCGATCTCAAGGCCTACCTCGAGTGCCGCGCGGGCTGCTTCGGTGGCCTAGCCATGCCCCCAGTAACGGTCGCAGAAGCGCCACCCGACCTCGAGGGCCGGGTCGACCGGCAGCCCGTGTCCCCAGGTGAGCCCGGTGAAGCCGGCGAAGTGCCCGCTGATCTCGACGGCCCACAGGCCGAAGCCGTACTGGTCGAAGTGTGCCTCGACGCGGCCGGCGAAGGCGTCGCTCTCGTCGGCGCTCAAGGTGGCCGGGAAGTGCTCCATGACGACCGGGCTGGCGTACAGCAGGTCGAACGGCTCACGGTCGGACTGGCGCCAGCGGCGCAGCAGCAGGCGCGCTGTCCGGATCTCCTCGTAGGCACCCATCGGCGCATCTTGCACCCCGGTCGCCCCGTGCGGCGAACGGCGTCAGTCGCGGCCTGTGGTGCCCTGATAGCGCAGCTCGAACACTCGCAGACACGCGTTGCAGGCCCAACGGGCGTGCTCGCTCAGCTCACCCCAGGGTTGCAGGTCCTCCTCGCCGCAGTACGGGCAGTACTGGGGGGCTGCACGCTCGTTCACCTAAACGTCGCAGGTGTCACGTGAGCAGGGACTCGTCGGCCCGGCGCACCCAGACGGCGAACTTCTCACCCTCTGCCCGCTCGGCCTGATAGGTCCGTAGCAGCCGCTCGACGTAGTCCGCAGCGTCGTCGGCGGTCACCTTCAGGCCTCGGGCCTTGCGCCCGAAGCCCGCGTCCTCACCGAGCCGGCCGCCAAGGTGCACCTGGAAGCCTTCCACGCCATTGACGATCGAGCCTTTGAGCCCGATGTCGCCGGTTTGGAACCGGGCGCACGAGTTGGGACAGCCGTTGACGTTGATGGTGAGCGGCTCGTCGAAGTCGGGCAGCCGCTTCTCCAGCTCGGTGTAGAGGTCGACGGCGCGGGCCTTTGTCTCCACGATCGCCAGCTTGCAGAACTCGAGTCCGGTGCAGGCCAGGGTCCCGCGGCGAAAGACCGAAGGGTTGACGCGCAGATCTTGCGCCTCGAGCTCGCCGACGAGCTCCTCGACGTTGTCCACGGGTACGTCGAGAAGCACCAGTCCCTGCTGGGCCGTCGTTGCCACCCGGCCACCGCCCAGGCGCTCGGACAGCTCGGCGACGAGGGACAGCTGGGACCCACTGGTGCGGCCGGCCCGGGCCACCGTCCCGACGTACATCAGGCCGTTGGCTTGGCGGTGCACACCGAGGTGGTCCCTCTCGGCACGAGGTGGGGCAGCCGGCGCCGGGCCGTCGGGCAGCGGCGCGGACAGGTACGTCGCCTCGAGCACCTCGCGGAACCGCTCAGGACCCCAGTCGGCCAGCAGGAACTTCAAGCGGGAGTGCATGCGCGAGCGGCGGTAGCCATAGTCGCGGAACACCGAGATGACGCCCTCCCAGACGTCGCTGACGCGCGCGGGTTCGACGAACGCGCCGAGCCGGACGCCGAGCTTCGGGTTGGTTGACAGACCACCGCCGACCCACAGGTCGTAGCCGGCGCCGAGCTCAGGGTGGACGACCCCGACCAGGGCGATGTCGTTGATCTCGTGGTTCGTGCAATGTGTCGCGCAGCCGCTGAGGGAGCTCTTGAACTTGCGCGGCAGGTTCGAGAAAGCCGGGTCGCCTAGATAGCGCGCAGCGACGTCGCGGATGGTCTGGGACGCGTCGATGACCTCGTCGGCGTCGATGCCCGCCAGCGGACAGCCGACGATGACACGGGGGGTGTCGCCGCAGGCCTCGGTCGTTGACAGGCCGACGGCCTCGAGTCGACGCCAGATCTC
>JAYTHM010000438.1:0-3472 GCA_043732645.1 Frankiales bacterium | reverse complement strand
GCCCAGCGCAGCGTTCACACCCAGTGTGACCCACACCCTGGCCCAGGGCCAGGGCCACGCCGACGTTAGGAGGTCTGTTACTACATCTTGCTCCGTGATAAGTCGCCCCTAGCGGCGCATCACGACGCCCAGGGCCCGTGGTCCAACCCGTTGGGTTGATTTTGCACGACGACCTCCCTGCGCCGGTAGCATCCGCACAGACGGCCCCACGTCAAGGGCGCCTACGGCGTCGCTACGCGATGGACCTGCGGCCCACCCTGGACCCGGGCTCGTCTGCTCAGGATCGGCTTCATACGGGGAGGACGGCGGACCACGGTTGCGCCGACCCATACATACTGAGGGCGGGACCATGACCCAGACCGGCCAGCACACCACTGGCAAGGCCGCGGCCGCAGCAGCGGCCAAGAAGATGCTCGAAGCGCGCATCGCCCTGGTCACCACCCTCGGTGACGCCATCGACAACCACCGTCGTACCGGCGACGCGGTCGCCGCCGCCAAGACCGCACAGCAGACGGCAGCCGAGACCGCCCGCACCGCACACGCCGACGCCGTCGCCGGAGGCTGGACCGCCGCCGAGCTGCGCAACGCCGGACTCGTCATACCCGCCGCACCCCGGCGGCGCACCACGAGCAGTACCCCCCACGTCCCCGGCGACACCCCGTAGTGCGCTGCACCCGCACCTACCTCATCACCTTCCTCGTTACTCTCGCCGTCACCGCCGTGGCAGCTGGCTGCACCTCCACCGCACCCACCGGGTCAATGGCCTTGAAGACACAACCCGCGACAGCCCCCGCGCTGCCGTCGCACAAAACCACCCCCCGTACCGGGCCCAGCACCCCGGCGACCGCCACACCACCAGGTGCTAATAGCGGGGCGGGTCTACCCGCGGAGGACCCCGACCACGGCAACGCCCAACCGTTCCCCGCCTCCGGCACCTGCCACAACCGGCCCGTACCCAACGGGACCCTGCCCGACCCCGTGTGCACCCCCGGGGCCACCGACCCCCACGTCACCCAAACCAACCTGCCCACCACCATCTGCCGCCCCGGCGGCTACACCAGCACCGTCCGGCCACCTGTCTCGGTCACCAGCATCGAGAAGCGCGTCTCGATCACCGCCTACACCGACACCGGCCCGGTCGGCTCCTACGAGTTCGACCACCTCGTCCCCCTCGAACTCGGCGGCTCCCCCAACAGCCCCCACAACCTCTGGTCCCAGCCCGGGGCCAGCCCCAACCCCAAAGACAAGCTCGAGACCGCCTTGCACGACCTCGCCTGCTCTCACCGCATGACCCTCACCGACGCACAAACCGCCATCGCCAGCGACTGGATCACCACCTACCACCACGTCCTCGGTATCACTCCACCCAGCTCGTAACGCACCTCTCGTTTATGGAGCAGACCAGGGTGACGCGTGGCCCGTGAGGACGGCACGGGACGGCCCTGGTGGGGCCAGAGGGTTGCGGCTCGCGCAGTCGGCGTGCTCCTGCACCCACGCGGCACCCAACTCAGCTTCGGTGCCGTAGCAGTCTCGGTGACGGCCGGCTTCCGCGGCACGGTGAGCCACCGGACCACCGGGACCAGGTCGTTGGGGTCCGCTGACCTGGCTGACACGACGTCGTCGAGGCTGCATCTCCTACTGGGTCTTCCCGGTGCGAGGACACTAAACACTTCGCCCTAACCCGCTACACCAAGGGGACGGCGACCTACCGGTGGTGCGTACTTCCCGGTGTGAACGTGGGCCACGACTGCCCCCGCGGCCAGGCCAACCGCTACGGTCTCAGTCGACCTATGGCAGTCACCTTCAGGGGGACCGTGTCCGTACCGCCCGCGCCGCCAGTCGGCGAACTGCTCTGGCCGGCGGACATTTACGCAATCGTCGAGGCCGCGATCCGTGGCCCGCTCGACGATGAGCACATTCTCCTGTTCGCATGTCAGCCCAGCGAGCAATATCGACGGGCCTACGAGGAGATCGCGTCCTACCGGGGCGGATCGCTGCCGCCCATCGCCCCAGGCGTCTTGCGCCCTGCCTGCCTGGCTCCCGGATACAAGCCGGACCGGCGCCCGGGCGGGTGGGGCAGCTGGTGGCACCGGAGTACCGCCATGCTGTTGTACGCGCCCGAGGTCGTGATCAGCGAGCCGCTCACGCAAGCTCTTGCGGGTCACTTCGCTAGCGATGACGCCCGATCCGGTGGCCCCGCCGTCTCGGTCGCAACCGCGCTTCGATTCTTGCGCGATCTGCGTCCACTGACCGAGGCCGGCATCGTTCACTGGACGCCTGAGCTGTCCAGCAGTCCCGGGCGCCGGAACTGGCCACGAATTGCCGAGGTCGTAAACGCCGGACCGCCGCCGCCGGCACCACCACCGCTCCCGCCGTCAGAACAAGAGGCGCTTGTCCACAAATTGGGAGCTGACGAGGCGGAGACCTACGCGATATTGAGGAAAGCGGAGGAAGACGCCAGCCACGGTTGGAGCGAACAGGATCAACGAATCGCGCGGGCGCTAGGGGGCAACCCCTATTCCCGGACCATCGAGGACGCGGTCGACGCTATCGAGCCGCTCGTTATCTGCGAACGCCGGCTGGGGGGTCGCGGCCACGCACTTTTGATTGGTGCACTGACTCGCCGTCAAGAGCGAGCTGTCGCCGCGTATGCCTCCGACAACGTGCCGACGAGCTTCGCCCGGCTGCTCGAGGCCGACCTGCCGGGCCTCGTCCTGCGGCCCGCGGACCTGGTCCGTGTACGGCTCGCCGACGACAGCGTCGCTGACTTTCGCGATGGGCTGCGTCAGGCGGTGCTATCACTCCCATCCAACTTAACCGAGGACCCGGAGTGGCGACGAGCTGCGACTGAGCTCAACGCCAACATCCTCGCCCCCATCGCCAGCGCTCTGCGACGCGAAGCACGCACGGCGACGACGCTCGGCGCATTCCAAGCCGCCGGAGAGGGGATCGCTTTCTCGGTGGCCGGACTGGCCGCCGCAACCGCCGCAGGCGCCACCATCACCGGGCCAGCCGTCCTAGCAGCGGGCACCATATCGGCCAGCAAGGCCGCCCGTGACTGGGTCGCCGCACGACGGGTCCGAAACAAAAACACGAGCGCCCTCACCGCCTTCTTGGCATTAGCGGACGGCCGGCCCGGCGACTCTTATTAGCCGACCTGCGCAGTCGCGCCGGCCTGCCGCAGGTCAGTCGTCGCACAAGTCGGCCCGAAACCCGCTGTGTCGAGGAGAGTGACGATGCCGGCTTTGCCACTATCCAGCGACGACGATGGTCGGCCGCGCCCGGGTCAGCACCGACCACAAGATTTTCGGGGCCCACAGGATGCGCTCACCACGGTGGGGTGTAAACGGGCTCATCGCAGTTGAGGGTGTAGTCGGGGTCTGAAGCCGCCGGTCTCGAGCAGGCTCCTGGCGATGTAGTTGGTGAGGTTGCGGAAGCCGAGGGCGGAGCCGCGTAGGTGTTCGAGGCGGCC
>JAYTHM010000437.1:0-3500 GCA_043732645.1 Frankiales bacterium | reverse complement strand
GAAGGCGGCATGCTGATCTGCGGAGACGCCCTCGAGGAGTCCTTGCGCATACTCAAGGGGCAGGGGCAGTCGCCCACCCGCCGCTACTGGCACGAGGTTCTTGGCTTCAACTACCGCATGACCAACATCTGCGCCGCCATCGGCCTTGCCCAGATGGAGCGCTTCGACTCGCTGATCGACCGCAAGCGCGGCATCGGCGAACACTACCGCGCCGCACTAGCCGATGCTCCGGTCACATTCCAGGTGCGCCAACCCGGCGTCCTCGGCTCCGACTGGCTCGTGAGTGTGCTGCTCCCCCCCGGCACTGACCGAGACCGGGTGATGGCCGACATGCTTTCCCGCGGAGTCGACACCCGGCCCGTGTTCTACTGCGCCCACCAAATGCCGATGTATGCCGCGGGAGAACATTTCCCGGTGTCCGAGGATATCTCCGCCCGCGGAATCTCGCTGCCCAGCTATCCCACCCTGACCGACACAGAGCTCGACCAGGTCGTCGACGCCCTCCGCACCAGCCTCCCGGCCGCCTGACCCTAGAACCAGGCTCCAGTCAGGCTACCGCCAACCCGACCAGCACAGGAAGCATCCCAGCAGCGAAGGCCTGCGCCTGCCGCGTCAGCTCGGCCAGGTTCTCATGCGGCGTCTCCAGCACTACGCCGTCCCTGATCACCCGCTGGTTCTGCACCGTTAGTACTGCGTGCGCCGCGGCTGCCCACCCCTCCGGCCGCGACTCGCCACCAGCACGCGAGGCCAGGAACATCTGCTGAAAGCGCGTCACCGCCACGCCACCGCCAATCACAGGGGACGCCAGATGCGTCAACCCGTTCGTAAGCCGCGCCAACTCCGTCAGGTGCGCGTTTAGCGCGACGCACCGTGGCCGCGTTAGCGCTGCCGCTGCCTCCGACTGCGCTGGGCTCGCAAGCCCAGCGCCGATCAGCACCGCCACTGCCTGTAGCAAGGTTGATAGTGGCTTGGCGGCCCAAACAGGATGCGCCAGGATCTCAGCCAGACTGACGGGCCGATACCCTTCCTCAGCTAATATCTGTAGCAGCGGTGTGTACACAGCCTCATGTAGATCCACTTCCCGCCGCCCGACAGTCACCCGCCGCGGCACGTCCGCCGCCGGTACCAGCAGCGCGATCCGCTCTTCCAGCAGCGCCTCTTGCAACTGCCCAGGCAACAGAAGCCGCTTGCCTTTTACCAGCACATCCTTCCGGAACTGCCGATTGATCATATAGTCCCGCACCGTCTCCCGGAAGGTCGGGTCGGCGATTTCGGCCAGCACCGCCGTCATCCCCGGCGTGAGGTGCGCGACATCCAAGTGGTCCAGCAACGCCGCCGACGACACAAAATCGAGCTTGGCCGGCTCGAGCCGCTCGATCGCGTCCGAAAACGACATCGGCAGCCAATCCCGGTTGAAATACTCGTGCGCCAGGTAGGACCGGTCTTGCGACCGCATCCCCTCAATCCGCTTGGCCAGCAGAGGGTTGTCTATAAAGAACGCTGCCTCCACATCTACTAGCCGCTGCGTGAACGCCAGCGCCGCGTCGATCTTACGCGCGATCCCTGCTGCGCCCGCCCCGGCCAGCTCCGTATGCGCCTTCAGCAAGTGCCGCAGTGGGATGAGTGGCCCCCACCCCGGCAAAGCATTGTAGCTGATGTAGACCAGCCCCCCAAACTTGAGCTTGCGCCGGATCAGGTCAACGATTGTCGCGCGGTTTTCCTCGGACACCCACGACCAGATCCCGTGCAGCGTAATGACGTCGAACTCTGGTAGGTCCTCCGCCGCAAGCTCGGCGAACGGAATGTCGCGCACCTGCGCCTCCACCCCCGCCGCATCTAGCAACTGCTGGGCCATCGCCGCATGGGCTGGGTTGATGTCCGTGCCCCAGAACTCCCCTGGACAGGCCGCGGCATGGATTGCGAACGACAGTCCCTGCCCGAACCCGAGCTCGAGGTAGCGCATGGTGCGCGGGGACGGCGGTACGACCCCGCGTTGGACCGCAAGGTGCCGAAGCAAGTGGGCGATAGTTCTCTGTAATAACCCTGCGTGTACTCGACCTCGGTCATGTATCCGGCCGACCACTTGCTCATAGACGCTCCCTAAAAAGAAAGGCCCTATCCCCAGGTGGGGATAGGGCCTTGGCTAGACTTAGAGTACCGAGCGTTTAGACGAACTGCCCGCCCGAGACGTTCAGCAAACCGGTTCCAACGTTAAAGCCGGTTCCCTTCGAGAGGTCGATCAAGCCCGAGAGCCGGACTACCTCGTCGCCCGCCTGCAGCCCGGCATGCGCCGCTGCGCTGCCACCGGCGTTTATCGCCTCCACCACGTAGGTATTGCCCGCGTACTGAAAGGCCGAGATCAGCCCGGTCTTTCCATTAAGCTGCAGTACCGCGTTGAGCGGCGAAGTGGCACCGCCGCCCAGCTGCTGGTCGAGCGTCAGCGACTGATTGACTGCCGCATCCAACGCCGCCGAGAGGGATGTTGCGCCCTGAACGTTGAGCAAGAACGCATTCTTGTCATTGTTCACGATACCCTCCTTCAGGGACGTGTTGTCGGTCGCCTTGTTGAGGAATTGCAGGCCCAAGGCGCCGGTATTAGCTCCCACCCCGAGCACGTCCGCAAAGTTGATCGTCGTTACTATGCCAGAGCCGCCGTCCGCAAAGCCCGACGACGTTGTGCCGGTCAGATCGCCCGTGACCCGCACCGTTGCCGTACTCCCTGCCGTCGTACCAAACGTCTTGGTCGCGTTGGCAACAGCAACCGTGTTGCCGGCGTTTCCGGTCAGGTTCACAATCGAATTGACCCCGACCCAGACCGTGTCGTTGCCACCATCGGCCAAGTTGACCGTTGCGCTGCCGCCCAGTGCTTGAGTCAAGTTACCGGCGGGGTCGAAGCCGCCAGCGATCTTGTTAATACCGGTGTCGACCGTAATCTTGTCCCCTACCCCGTCCAGCAAAAGCTGGCTGGCATTACCGGTCTCGTTCACAAGTGAGACAACGTTGGCGTTACCTGCTGCGTTGATCAAGACAGTTCCTGTCACCGCGTTGGCAGGCCCAGTGGTACCGACCGAGATTGTATTGTTGATCCCGGTCAAGACCAAATCGTCACCGCCCAGCGCCCCCTTAAAGGTGAGATTAGCGATATTGATCGGTGTCCCCGGATTGATCGGTGTCCCGCGCCCCAGCGATAGGTTGCCGACATCCTTGCTGGCGTCGATGCTGGTCAGGGCACCGAAGTTCGCGAGCGTACCAACCAGCAAGTTATTAGCACCCGTGATCAGCAACGACGTAACCGATGCGGTCGCATCCGTCACGGTCGTTACCGTCGTGTTCGAGTCCGCCTTCAAGTTGATTGCGTAGTCACCCGTGGCCGACAGGCTCGATACGGTGTCGCCCCCGAGCAGGTCCACGATCAGACTGTTGTTACCAACGGTTCCAACCTGCGTCGTGGCGATACCGCCGACCTGGACGCCGCCGGCGTTAACGTTGATCTGCGCCGC
>JAYTHM010000436.1:0-3533 GCA_043732645.1 Frankiales bacterium | reverse complement strand
ATCGGCGAGTACTCCGGGGAGAAGAAGGAGATCAAGCCGGTCACCATCGCGACGTACCAGATCATGACGACCAAGCGGAAGGGCGAGTACGCCCACCTCGACCTGTTCGGGGCCCGCGACTGGGGGCTCGTGGTCTACGACGAGGTGCACCTGCTGCCCGCGCCGGTCTTCCGCATGACGGCCGACCTGCAGTCCCGCCGCCGGCTGGGCCTCACCGCGACGCTGGTCCGCGAGGACGGCCGCGAGGGCGACGTGTTCTCTCTCATCGGCCCAAAGCGGTACGACGCGCCGTGGAAGGACATCGAGGCGCAGGGCTGGATCGCCCCGGCCGACTGCACCGAGGTCCGGGTCACCATGACCGACGCCGAGCGGCTGACCTACGCCACCTCCGAGCCGGAGGACCGGTACAAGGTCGCCGCCACCGCGCACACCAAGATCGCGGTGATCCGCAAGCTCGTCGAGCGGCACACCGGCGACCAGGTGCTGGTCATCGGCGCCTACCTCGACCAGCTCGACGAGCTCGGCGCTGAACTCGACATGCCGATCATCCAGGGCTCGACGAAGAACGCCGACCGCGAGGTGCTGTTCGAGGCATTCCGCCGCCGGGAGATCCCGGGCCTGGTGGTCTCGAAGGTCGCCAACTTCTCGATCGACCTGCCCGAGGCTGCGATCGCGATCCAGGTCTCCGGGACGTTCGGCTCCCGGCAGGAGGAGGCCCAGCGCCTCGGCCGGGTCCTGCGCCCCAAGGCCGATGGCCGCTCAGCGCACTTCTACACCGTCATCTCCCGCGACACCGTCGACCAGGAGTACGCCGCGCACCGCCAGCGCTTCCTCGCCGAGCAGGGCTACCCGTACACGATCGTCGACGCCGACGACGTGCTCGCCGAGTAACTCATGGAGCAGGCGAGGGACGCGGTCCTGAGGGACCTCGAGGGCAGGCACACCGAGCTCGTCGAGCGCTGCGTCGGGCAGCGCAGGTGGTGGGTGGAGCAGTGGCCGGGTGGCGAGCAGTTCCTGACCTGCCTGCTCGCCCAGGACGTCCAGGAGGCCGTCCGCGAGCTCGACCCCACCTGGCCACTGTGCCCGGAGCACCACGACCACCCGCTGTTCGTCGAGCCAGACCTCGGCACCGACCCGTTCTGGGTCTGCGAGAAGTCAGGCCTTCCGGTCGCGCCGATCGGGTCGCTGCACTAGCTCCGCGTGGTTCCTACACTGCTCGAGCTCTTCGGCCGCCGTTCTTGACGGGTGAGGGACGTGGACCGATGCACCTTCACCGCTCCCACGTCACCGCCGCGGTGAGCGTTGCCGCTGCCGACGTCGAGCGCGGCCCCACGGCCGACCAGCGGCCCGGTCCCGCTCGCCGACTTCGGCTACCTGCCGTTCGGGCATGACACCGCCGACGGCCTCGGCAGCTCGGTCGGCAACCCCGGTGTCATGCCCCAGCCGAGCTTCGCGCTGCCTTCGCCGTACTCGTACGAAAAGCCCGGATAGGACACCAACACGGTCGAGACGCCGCTGGCGCCGCACACGCATCGCCCTCCAGCTGCGTCTTCAAGGCCCTCAGCTGCGACGGAGGCGGACCGCGGTCATCTGTGACAGCGGCTCGCAGGACGCCTCCCAGCTCCCGGGGAACAACGTCGCCGCCACCGGTACGACCCACGCCGCAGCCGCTGCGGCCTCCTGCGGCCCGGCGCACATCGCGACGACCTCGCCGCCGCGGTCCCGCTTCTTGTCGATCCGGACGAGCGACTGCAGCAGCTCGGGGGCGTCGGCAACGCTGAAACGCTCGGGCCAGGCGATGCTCGGGGGCCGTCCCTTGCGCAGGTCGTTGCAGCGCTTGTGCGCGAGGCGCGTCTCGCCCCGGCCCTTGGTGCCCTTGGCCGCCGGCGCGATCTGGTCCGCGACCGGCTGGTTCGGGTCGTTGGCCTTTGCCTTCTGCGGTACGTCCTCGCCGCACAGCCAGCACTGCCAGCCGGCGTCGTCGCCCAGGTCGCTCAGGTCAGCCATCCGCCGAGGCTACGTGCTGCCCCAGCACGGCAGGCTCCGTAGGCTCAGGCAGTGAGCTCCGCACCCGCGCCGTCCATCGTGCTCGGTGACCGCTTTGCCCGGGAGCTCCCCGAGCTGGCGCTGCCCTGGCAGGCCGAGCGGGTCGACGACCCCCAGCTGCTGGTCCTCAACGAGCCGTTCGCGACTGATCTCGGCCTCGACCCTGACTGGCTGCGCAGCCCTGAAGGGCTTCAGCTGCTCGTCGGCAACGCCCTCCCGGCAGGGGCCCGACCGGTGGCGCAGGCCTACGCTGGGCACCAGTTCGGCGGCTACACGCCACGGCTCGGCGACGGTCGCGCCCTGCTGCTCGGCGAGCTCACCGCCAACGGCGGCCACCACAGGGACCTGCACCTGAAGGGCTCGGGACGCACGCCCTTCGCCCGCGGCGGCGACGGGCTCGCCGCCGTCGGTCCGATGCTGCGCGAGTACGTCGTCAGCGAGGCCATGCACGCCCTGGGGATTCCGACGACGCGCTCGCTCGCGGTCGTGGCGACCGGCCGTGCGGTGCAGCGCGAGACCCCGCTGCCCGGCGCTGTCCTGGCCCGCGTCGCCAGCAGCCACCTGCGGGTGGGCAGCTTCGTCTTTGCCCGCGCCACCGACGACCTCGATCTGCTGCGCCGGCTCGCCGACCACGCGATCAGCCGCCACTACCCCGATGTGGCGGAGGCCGACCGGCCGTACCTGGCGCTCTACGAAGCCGTCGTACAGGCTCAGGCCGCGCTGATCGCGCAGTGGATGCTGGTTGGCTTCGTCCACGGCGTGATGAACACCGACAACATGACGGTCTCCGGCGAGACGATCGACTACGGACCATGCGCGTTCCTGGAGGCCTACGACCCCGCGACGGTCTACAGCTCGATCGACCAGCAGGGCCGCTACGCCTACGGCAACCAGCCTGCCGTCGGCGAGTGGAACCTCGCCCGCCTCGCCGAGTCCCTGCTGCCGCTCTTGCACAACGACGAGGATCGGGCCGTCGCCCTCGCGGTCGAGACCCTGGGCAGCTTCCGCGGGACCTACCACGCCGTGTGGCAAGCGGGCATGCGCACCAAGCTCGGCCTGTACGCCGGGCTCGCCGCCGACGTTGTCGCTTCCCTGGTGGACGAGCTTCTGCAGCTGATGCACCAGAGCCGGGTGGATCACACCAGCCTTTACAGGGACCTCGCCACCCTCGCCCGGGGCGACGCCGAGCCGGCGCGTGGCCGCTTCCTGGACCTGGCCGCCTTCGACGCCTGGTCCGCGCGATGGCTGTCCCTCACTCCGGACCCTGACGCCATGGACCGCGCCAACCCGGTCTACATCCCCCGCAACGAGCTGCTCGAGCAGGCCCTGTCGGCGGCGACCCGCGGGGACCTCGCTCCCCTCGCGCCCTTGCTCGACGCCGTCAGCCGGCCCTTTGAGCCACGGCCCGGCCTGGAGGCCTACGCCGCCCCCGCGTCAGCGGACTTCGTCGACTACCAGACCTTCTGCGGCACCTAGGGCTACGGCAG
>JAYTHM010000435.1:0-11390 GCA_043732645.1 Frankiales bacterium | reverse complement strand
GTAGGTGTCACGGGCCACTGACCGTCCACCAGCCGCGGAGGGTCCCGTCCGGTTGCTTCAGGGTGTAGTCGTCGATCGCGGTCGGCTCATGCCTGGGTTTGCCCCCGCAGCTAGCCAAAGCGCAACGAAGCAGAACCACCCTGGCAGGTGTCCACACTATCTGACTTTGATGCCGTACTCAGGCGCTGGAGATGACCGCTACCTTCGCGGCAGCCGGCCTTGCCGGGACATTCACCCACCATGGAGGGCCTTCCTGCAGCGCGACCACGGGAAGCGTCCGACTCTCTTTTGAAAGCACCCCATCGGGTGGCAAGGTCGCCCACACCAACTACTGGTGGTCGGACACGGCAAATGCGGTTTAGGCGAACGGCACCGTATCGGTCAGCGTCGTCATCGATCCCACCACAGCACAATGGAGTGACTGGAACGGTCAAACCACTTCAACCATGGCGGCCACCTTCAACACAACGGTCGATCGGTCGACACCAGCAGAACCGCACTCAGTGGAGGACCACACTTGGCGTTCAGGCAGCCACATCCGGGTGCAGCTCGGCCAGCGTGATCGCTTCGATGTCCTCAAGCCGGATGACGCCGGGACGGCCGACGTAGCCGCTGCGGACGACTACATGGTCCGCATCGAGCATGTGCAAGGTGCCCAGGAAGACGTCGCCCTCGGTCTCCACGACGACGAACTGCGAGAGGTAGTGATTGATCGAGCTGGTCATTTGATCTCCAGGTAGGGGTTGTAAGCGTACGGATTCCGTCGCTTGCCCTGCGGTGACACCAGCCCCGCCGGCCTCAAGGTCGACGGGACTGGGTACAACGAAGTGTGGTCTGCCCCGAGGATGATCGTCCAATCCAATCGATTCCGTCACGCTGTTGGTTGCGGCGTGGCAGGGATGATCGGTAGAGGTCCGACCACCGAGGTCCCTGGCCCTTCGCCGGCTTCGCGACAATGGGAATGATGAGTCCTCTGGGCGATTGTCAGTCGAAGGCCATGAACTCCAGCAGCAATGAGAGCACTTCCTCGGTACTCCAACGCAGCGACCATCGAAGCGTGCAAGCCCTCGAAGCCGACATCCGGAATTGGGTCAAAACCTGGAACGACAACCCCAAGCCCTTCATCTGGACCAAGACCGCCGAACAGATCCTCAGCTCACTCGCCCGACTTCTTCAGCGAACTAACGGCGCAAGACACCAGTCCTGCATTGCTGAAGAGTGCCGACCGGCTAGATGCGACGCAACGTGACCCCAGTTCACATGCATCCCTGCCGCTTCCGAGCGAGGGGCAGCACTTCTCAACGGTTGCCAGCGGCCTGGCGCCCCGCCGCGCTTCAGCAGGTAGGGGGTGGCCCTCAGTTGTGTTCTGCGGCCCGCGCATACCTCGGATGGCCGTGACGACCTCGCGCATGAGGTCGCACTCATGCTGAACCGCACCAGCGTGCAGCCGTCGTCCGGGCTCACGTCGCTGCGGACGTCAACGCTCACGGGGCGAACGGTAGTCGCAGAGAACCGATGAGAACGCCTCACTGGTTGCCGCTCACACCACCTACGGTCATGGGAGCAGCGGAACCGACTTGTTGCTGGCCCTGTCCATCAAGAGGCGACCATTTAGCGGCTCGCTGAGAACAACGGTGACACCGTCGCCACAGGCATTTTAATTTCCTGTGCTCGTGGTGCTCTCAACGAGAAGGTCAACCTCGTCTCTCGACTCCACCAAGGAGGCAGTCGGCTTACCGAGACATGAGCGGACCGACAGGATCAAGTGGCGTGCATCTGTGCCTTCCCAGATCTCCGCGATCGTCACCGGGCCGCCTGAGGGCGCACTCCCACCGCACGAACAAGCCACGGCGGCTGCTGCCAAGATCGCCAGCTGACGGTACGACCCACGTGCTTGGCGGACAGCCATCCCCGGAAGACTCCCGCAGTTCGACAGCGGGCGAAAGACAGCAAAGGTCCCGTTCGGCTCACGCCGCCTAGCCTGCGGCGAGGAGAACGCCCATTCTCTGCCCGTTGGGTGCCTGAAGAACCGGCTGGGACTGCTTCGTTCGTAGAGGCCCGCCAGCCCTCGCGTCGAGGCCTGGTCGTGAACGGCCGTGCCAGCCCGCGGCCGGGGCCGTTCGACACGCCACGCCCGCTCGACGGCCATTCACAGCATGCCCAGGCGGGCCACGCTTGCGTCCTGGTCGGTCCATCTTGCCCTCGATTTGGCCCCATCCATCTGATCTTGATGTCGTACTCAGGCGCTGGTGAAGCCGGGCAGGAGCTCCATGGCGAGCTGCTCGAGGAACAGACCGATGTCGGTGACGATGCCGATGGCCTGCGAGGAGCCGCGGTCGGCGAGCTTGGTCACGGTGGCCGGGTTGATGTCGACGCAGACCAGCGGGATCGACGCGGGCAGGATGTTGCCGGTCGCGATGGAGTGCAGCGTGGTGGCGACCATTATCGCGAAACCCACGCCGTGCAGCTGGGCGCGCATCGCGCGCTGGCCCTCGATGACGTCGGTGTAGACGTCGGGGAGGGGACCGTCGTCGCGCACGGAGCCGACGAGGACGAAGTCGTGGCCTCCGGTGACGATGCCATGCATGATGCCGGCGGTCAGGACGCCCTGCGAGATGGCCTCGGCGATCGAGCCGCAGCGGCGGATCGTGTTGATGGCCCGGATGTGGTGTTCGTGGCCGTGTTCGACGCCGCGGCCGTGGGCCAGGTCGACACCGAGAGAGGTGCCGTACAGCGCCGACTCGATGTCGTGTGTGGCGAGGGCGTTGCCAGCGAACAGCACGTTGACGTAACCGGCGTCGACGAGGGCGGTGAAGGCGGGGGCCGCGCCAGTGTGGACGATGCCGGGACCGCCGACCCACAGGATGCGACCGCCCTCGCCCTTGATCTCCCGCATCCGTGCGGCGATCTGGCGCACCAGCAGGGCCTGCGGCTTCTCGGAGGAGACGGCGGAAGACATGAACTCGAAAGAGTCCTCCGAGGCGCTGTGCTCACGAAGGGGAAGGACGACTTTCACGCCGGAGGCGCCGCAGACGACGGCTTCGCCGGCGCGGATGTCGGAGACGGGCACGGTCCGGACGCGGCTGCCGGAGACCACCAGGCCGCAGTCCATCTCGGGCTGCTCGACGAGCACCCACTGGTTGCCCAGACGCACGACCGTCTCGAGGTTGGTCGTGGAGTAGAAGTCGTCGGGGAACACCCCGTCGCGTTCGCACGCACGGATTACGGCCTCGCCCGGGTCGACCTGGTTGACGCCATGGGCCTGGAGTCGCATGAGCAGGCGCTGCAGTGCCTCGTTGTCCTCGGCGGAGACAGTGATCTTCGCCTGGGACTCGTCATCGTGGGCGCGGCCGACGTCGAGCCGGTCGATGCGGTAGTCGCCGCCGTACCCGAGCACGTCGTCAAGGACGCGAGCGAGCAGCCCGGTGTCCATGAGGTGCCCGCTGACCTCGACCGTTTCGCTGACTGACACGCCTGCTCCCATTCTTGAGGGGGGCTAGACGACCGCTCCGTCATCTGGCCCGCTGTCGCGAGGAGCATCGCGCATCCAGGCAACGAGCAGACCGGCGCCCCCTCCGGTGAGCAGCAGGCCAAGGACCGTACTGATGCCGGAGTCGTCCAGTCCGATCTGGAACGGAGCGAAAAGCACCAGCAGCCCGAGCAGCAACGTCAGCAGGGCGATGCCGGTCCGCAGCCGCAGGCGGGGCACCCTGGGGGCGGGCGGAGGCTCGAAGTGGCCCTCGTCAGCGAGCGCCTCCGGCTCCACCCAGGAGGGCAGCGGCTCGACCGGGTCGGGGGCGTCGGCGCGCGGGTCGCTCCTGCGACGGCGGGGCGCACCCTCTGTGTAGGGCCGGTGCGGGGGACGGTCGGTCGAGCCCGTGGACCGCGGGGGTCGCGGCGGGTCGAGGTCCTCAGACACCGGCCAGCGCGGAACCGGATCCTCGGACTCCAGGGAGAAGCCTTCGATGATCTGCCGGAACAACTCGTCGTCGGAGAGCGGAAGCGGCGTGCCGGGGACGGTGTCAGGGCCAGGGAGGACGGGCAGAACGCTCGCCGGACCGGGTAATGGAGAAGGCCCCGGGGGGTCGGGCGGATCAATCGGGTCGGGAGGACTGGCCAGGTCGGGAGAACCAGCCAGGTCGGAAGGACCATGCAGGTCGGCGGGACGAGGCAGGTTGGGAGGCCCGGGCAGCTCGGGTGGAGGCAGAACGCGGGTGGCGGAGTTACGGGGGACCGGGCGCACCAGGCCGTGGGCGGTCGCCCCCGGCTCCTGCTCGGCAAGCAGAGCCGTCAGGTCCGCGACCTCACTGGTGACGACCCCGCGGGCCAGGTCGGCGCGCGAGGGGTCGACCCACAGCCGGTCCAGCGGCCGCTTGGGCAGGACCGTGGCGCGGGTGTAGGAGTCGGTGTCGCGGGCCGGCTCCACGAAGGCGGCCACACCCTCGGCGGCGAGGCTGTCGAGGAGGGCCTCGGACAGCCGTGGGTCGAGGTCGACCAGGGCTCCCCACTCGGCGGAGGGCAGCCCGTTGTCACGACGGCCGGAGCCGTCCGGGGGCAGGGCAGTGGTCATCGACGGTCAGCCGGTGGGCGCGGGTGCGTGACTGCGGACGAAGGCAAGCGACCCGTCGAAGATGGCTGGGGCGTCGTTGTCGAGGGTCGCCACGTGGTAGCTCTCGTGCAACACCCGCTCCTCGGCGTGCACGCACCCCTCGAGCAGGGCACGGCCGGAGACGGGCTCGACGACGTGGTCCTCGGCCGACCGGTAGACCAGGACAGGGCAGGTGATGCGGCCGAGGTCGCGCCGCACGACCGGCCAGGCCTGCTGCAGGGAGTACGCCGCCTTGAGCGGGATCTTTGCGTAGGCGAGCTCGGTCACGCCGGGCTTCTTGATGTCGTTGGCGATGCCTGGGAAGGACGGGACTACCCGCGATAGCAGCGGGAGCAGCTTGGCGTCCTTGCGCTCGGTGGCGAGGGAGGCGTTGACGACGACGATCCCGGCGACCTGGGAGGCCCGTTCCTCGGCCAGGCGCAGGGCGAGCGTGCCGCCCATCGACAGGCCCATGACAAAGACCGTGTCGCAGCGGCCGCGCAGGTCGTCGAAGGCCTTTTCGACCGTGGCATACCAGTCGCTGAAGCGGGTGGTGTTCATGTCGGCGACGTTCGTGCCGTGGCCGGGCAGGCGCGGGGCGACGACGGTCAGCCCGGCCGCGGCCAGGTGCTCGGCCCACGGGCGCATGCTCTGCGTCGTACCGGTGAAGCCGTGGCTGAGCAGGACGCCGACGCGGCCGCCGGGTAGGTCGATCGGCTCAGCGCCGGACAGGACGGGAAAAGCAGTCACGGGAGTCCTTCACGGGGTGCGAGAGCGGGTTGATCAGATGTGTGAATGGTCGCACGCGCGCCCGGCCTGCGGGAGGGGTCGTTGCCGCCGGAGGTATCGGCCCTTAGGGTCAAGGCACTCGATGCAAGGGAAACAGGGGTGCTGCGTGTTCTACTGGGTTGTCAAGGCGATCTTGACGCCCATTCTCAGGACCCTGTTCCGCCCCTGGGTCGAGGGTGCGGAGAACATCCCTATTGAGGGCGCGGCGATCCTGGCCAGCAACCACCTGTCGTTCAGCGACTCGATCTTCTTGCCCCTGAAGGTGCCGCGCCGGGTCACGTTCTTGGCCAAGGCCGACTACTTCACCGGCACGGGCATCAAGGGCAAGCTCAGCAAGGCCTTCTTCGCAGGCGTGGGTCAGGTGCCGATCGACCGCTCAGGCGGGGCCGCTTCGGAGGCCGCGCTGGGCACCGCGAAGCGGATCTTGGCCGACGGCAACCTGCTCGGGCTCTACCCGGAGGGCACCCGCAGTCCGGACGGACGGCTCTACCGTGGCAAGACGGGTGTCGCCCGGATGGCCCTCGAGGCCGGCGTCCCGGTGATCCCGGTCGCGATGGTCAACACCGACGTCGTGCAGCCCACCGGCAAGAAGATCCCGAACCTGGGTCGGGTCGGCATCCGGGTCGGCGCTCCGCTGGACTTCAGCCGGTACGCCGGAATGGAAGGCGACCGCTTCGTGCTCCGCTCCATCACCGACGAGATCATGTACGAGTTAATGCTGCTGTCCGGGCAAGAGTACGTCGACACCTACGCCACGAAGGCGAAGGCCGACATCGAACAGGCCCGCACGGCCGCCTCCGAGGCCATGGTCAGTGACGCGCCCCGCCCGCAGCGCCGCGCGAGCTGATCTCAGGCTCGACGCCGCGCTCTGGCGCGCTGTGTCGTTGTTCCGATGTGCAGCCCTGCTCTACGCGGCGGTCGCCGTGCTGGCGTCCTTCCGCAACTACCGCGACCGGGACTCCGCACTGCTGGTGCTGTTGGCGATGGCAGCCTGGACTGCCGTCATGGTCCTGCGGACCCCGCCCCCGAGGGCACTGCTCGCCGTGGACCTGCTGGTCACGCTGGCCGCCCAGCAGTCCACCCTGCTGATCTTGAGCCGGCACCAGATCGACAGCGGCCACCCCACGATCACGGTCTGTTGGGCAGCGGCACCGGTAGCGGCCTGGGCGGTCCGCTCGGGCTGGGTCGCGGGCGGCGTGGTCGGCCTGGTCGTGGCCGCCGGGGCGGTCGTGGAACGCCAGGGGGCCTCGCAGACGACCGTCAACAGCGCCGTGCTGCTGGTGCTGCTGGGGACCGTCGTCGGCTACCTCGTGATGCTCAGCCGACGCGCCGAGAGCGCCTACGCCGAGGCGGTGCGGCTGCAGGCAGAGACAGCCGAGCGCGAGCGGCTGGCCCGCGGGGTCCACGACGGCGTCCTGCAGGCCCTTGCCCTGGTAGCCCGGCGCTCGCCCGACCCGGAGCTGGTGCAGCTCGCCACGGGCCAGGAGCAGGCGCTGCGCCGGCTGGTCGGTGGGGCAACCGTCCTGCCCTCGGGCGAGTCGGACCTTCGAGGGCTGCTGCCGGCTCGCCCGGGGGTGGAGGTCGCGGCCCCGGCCGAGCCGGTGACCTTGCCGGCCAAGGTCGCGCAGGAGCTGGCCGCCGCAGTAGCCGCAGTTGTCGACAACGCCTTCCTGCACGGCGGTACGAGGGCCTGGCTGCTCGTCGAGGACGAGCCCGGACAGGTGACCGTCAGCGTCCGCGACGACGGGCCCGGGATCCCCGCGGGGCGGTTGGAGGAGGCGGCGCTCGGTGGCCGCCTCGGCGTGGCGTCCTCGATCCGCGGACGGGTCGAGGACCTCGGTGGCACGGTGACGTGGGTCAGCACTGCTGGGCAGGGTACGGAGGTCGAGATCTGTGTCAGCAGGTGAGAGGTCCGCAGGTCAGCAGCCGCCTGGGCTGAGGCTGGTCGTGGCCGATGACCACCCGATCTGGCGGGACGCCGTGGAGCGGGACCTCGCCGCCGCCGGCCTCGAGGTCATCGGCACGGCGGGCGACGGACAGAAGGCGGTCCGGGTGTGCACGGCCGTCCGGCCAGACGTGCTCGTATGCGACCTGCAGATGCCCGGTCTGTCCGGGGTGGGGGTGACAGCTGCCGTCGTACCGCTCGGGGTCAAGGTCCTGGTCCTGTCCGCCAGCGGGGAGCAGGTCGACGTGCTCGAGGCCGTGAAGGCAGGGGCGACCGGTTACCTGCTCAAGAGCGCCAGTGCGCAGGACCTCGTCGATGCGGTCCGGCGTACGGCGGTGGGGGAGGCCGTCTTCACCCCTGGACTGGCCGGGCTGGTACTGGGGGAGTACCGCCGGACCGCGACGCAGGACGGCGCGCCGACCCTCACCACCAGGGAGACCGAGGTGCTGAGGCTGGTGGCGAAGGGGCTGACCGCTAAGCAGGTTGCCGAGCGGCTGGTTGTGAGCCATCGGACCGTGGAGAACCACGTCCAGAACACCCTCACGAAGCTGCAGCTGCACAACCGCTCGCAACTGGTGCGCTACGCCCTCGAGCAGGGCCTTGACGGCTGAGACGGCTGAGACGGCTGAGACTCAGGTCGGCGGCAGGTGACCCGGCCGACTGGCTACGTTCCGGCCCAGCCCTTGCTTCGCTCGACGGCCCGGGTCCACCGGGTGTGCGTCCCGTCGTCCCGCACTCCTGGTGCCGGCTCGAAGCGGCGGTCGAGCCGCCAGGTGTCGACCAGCTCTTGTGGGCTCGACCAGACCCCGGTGCCCAGGCCGGCCAGGAAGGCGGCTCCGAGCGCAGTCGTCTCGAGCACCTCAGGCCGCTGGACGGCCACCCCGAGCTGGTCGGCCTGCAGCTGGCACAGCAGGTCGTTGCCGCTCGCGCCGCCATCGACCTGCAGGGTGTCGAGCACGCAGCCTGCCTCGCTGGTCATGGCGTCCACGACGTCACGGACCTCGAAGGCGATCGCGTCGAGGGTGGCCCGCGCCAGATGGGCGCGCGTCGTACCGCGGGTGATGCCGAGGATGGTGCCGCGGGCTTCGGGGTCCCAGTGCGGGGCGCCGAGACCGGTCAGGGCGGGAACGAACACGACACCGCCGCTGTCGGGCACCTGGCCGGCCAGGGACTCGATCTCAGCCGCGCTGCCGATGAGCTGCAGCCCGTCGCGCAGCCACTGCACGGCGGCGCCCGTGACGAACACCGAGCCCTCGAGGGCGTAGGTGAGGGTCCCGTCGGGGGCCTGCCACGCGATCGTTGTGAGCAGCCGCTCGGACAGCACGGGTGTGCTCCCGGTGTTGATCAGCACAAACGACCCGGTGCCGTAGGTGCACTTGCTGCGGCCCGGCTCGAAGCAGCCCTGTCCGAACAGCGCCGCCTGCTGGTCGCCGGCGATGCCCGCGATCGGCAGGTCCAGCCCGAGGAAGGCCGTCGGGTCGGTCCGGGTGACCTCGCCGTACGACGACACGATCCTCGGCAGGGCGCTGCGGGGGACGCCGAACAGCTCGCAGAGCTCGTCTGACCAGTCGCCGGTGCGGAGGTCGAACAGCAGCGTGCGGCTGGCGTTACTGGCGTCCGTGACGTGTGCGCGGCCTCCGGAAAGGCGGGCCACGACATAGGAGTCGACGGTCCCGACGGCGGTGCGGCCCTCCTGCACCCCCTCCCAGGTACGACGGTCGTGCCGGCGTACCCAGGCCAGCTTGGTGGCCGTGAAGTAGGGGTCCAGGCGCAAGCCGGTCAGCTCGGCGATCCGCGGCTCGAGCTCGCGCAGGTGGTCACACAGGTGGCTGGTGCGTCGGTCCTGCCAGACTATGGCGCGGCGAGGGGACTGCAGCGTGGTGCGGTCCCAGAAGCAGGCGGTCTCGCGCTGAACGGTCAGCCCGACGGCCGTCACGTCCGCCTCGTGCCCGTCGAGCGCCTGCCGGCAGGCCGAGATCACGGCGACCCAGATTTCCTCCGGCTCGTGCTCGACCCAGCCTGGCTCGGGAAAGTGCTGCGCGAACTCCTGGTATCCACGGGACAGGACCCGCCCGTCCTCGCTGACCACGAGCGCCGTCACACCGGTGGTGCCGCAGTCGATGGCGAGGACGCTCACGCTTCTCGCAGCTTCTTGAGCACCAGCACGTCGATCTCCCCCGGAACCATTCGCTCCTCGTAGTTCTCGACGCCAGCCCAGGAGTCCAGGTCCTCGTGGCCGAGGGCACGCAGCTTCGCGGTGACTTCCTCGGCGAGGGCCCCTTCGAGGGGCAGGGTCTGCTCCGGTTTGCCGAAGTAGAGCGTGTGCAGCTCGAGCAGGCGGCTGAGCTCGACGACCGGGTCGGGATGGTCGTCGACCCGCAGGTCCACCAACACGTCCGACCCACCGCCGTAGCCGCCGCCCTCGCTGACCACCAGCAGAGCGGCGCTCTGTCGGCCGCGCCGGTCCCCTCCGGCACGGTCCGCGGCCAGCAGGGCCGCGGTGAGCCGCTGGGCGAGGGACCCGGCGGTGCTTTCGTAGGTGCTCACGAGGGCGTCGACCACCTCCGGTCCGGTGAGGATGTTGCCCTGAGCAGCCCAGCCCTCGCCCGTGCGGCCACCCGCCCACGGGTTGCACTCCGCGCCGGTCCAGGTTGCTGCCCGCCCTTCCCTGTCGACGATGCCGGCCTGGCGCTGCTCGCGGATCGCGTCGGCCGCGGTGAGCGCGTCCAGCGTCTGCTGCGCGGTGCCCCCCTCGGCCAGCATGTGCAGGCCGTCGGGCCGGTAGGCGAGGTTGGCGAAGGACTGCGTCGCGATCGCTCCGACGTCCCACCGCGCGGCCGGTACGGCGGCCCCCACGGCCAGGAACTTCGAGGCGACGGCCACACCCCACTGGGAACCGTCCTTGGCAACGATGCTGAAAGTCATGGCTGGGAGAATACGTTGATGCGCTTCTTCTACGACCTCGAGTTCGGCGACACCGCGTCGGTGGTGACGTTCGTGTCGATCGGCGTGGTCGCCGAGGACGGCAGGGAGTACGCCGCGGTGTCGGCGGACTTCGACCCGCTCGCTGTGCACCCGTGGGTGCGTGAGAACGTCCTGCCTCAACTTTCTCCAGCCTCGACCTGGAAGCCTCGCTCGGTCATCGCTGCGGAACTGCTCGAGTTCTTCGGGGACGACCCGGTCTGGTGGGCCTGGTTCGGGGCCTACGACCACGTGGCGCTGTGCCAGCTCTGGGGGGACATGCCGTCGCTGCCGCGCGCCTTCCCGCGCTTTACGATGGACGTCCGGCAGCTCTGGGAGCACCTCGGCCGACCGGCCCTACCGGCCCAGCCGGGCGGGTTGCACGACGCACTTCATGACGCCCGGCACGTGAAGGTCCGTTACGACGCGCTTGCCGAGCGGGCCTACCTGCTCGGCCTCACGGTATGAGGGCTGAGCAGACAGGCGGGTGACCTGCGGCTTGGTGTGACCCAACGCCGTTCACCAGCCGCGGAGGACCCCCCGGTCGTTCTTGGCCCTGTCCTGCCGGGCCGCTGCCGCCTTCGGAGCGAGCACCAGCGCCGCGGCCAGCACGGCCTTACCGACCAGATACCGGGTGCGGGCCTGCTTGTGTGCCCCGACCATCGCCAGCACAGTGTCCTGCTGGGCTGGGGTGAGCTCCTACGCTAACAAGGCCCGCTGCGCAGCATCAGCGTGCCTGATCGACCACTGAGCTGTACCCACCAGCTCGATCACCACCGGATGGGCGCACATCTGGTGGGCGTCCAGGAACACGTTGCTCATGCTCTGCGGTGACTACGCCCAACAACAGTGACAACTCATCCGGGACGTACTGACGAACCGGCAAGGGGGGCAGCTGCTCGAACTCCACGACCTACTGACCCAACACCAACATCGCCTGCTGAAGGCGCGCGTGCTGCACCACCAGCTACTCGAGCTGCTGCGCGCCCAGCTCACACCACGGCAGCCGCGGCGCAACCTCGGACAGGCGAAAACAGTACAGGAATTCGGCGATCAAGCACGGCTGTTGGTCGAGGAGGCGGCTGCTGCCGCCTGAGCTCGTCGATG
>JAYTHM010000434.1:0-3536 GCA_043732645.1 Frankiales bacterium | reverse complement strand
GGCGTGAGGAGCGATAGCGCGGCATCAACGTGGTGCTGCTCGATGACAGCGACGCCGTGCAGGTCGACGTCGACCGACGCCCACGGCTGGTAGCCTGACTCAGCCCGTTGCTCGACGGCGTCGAAACGGCAACTTCACTGCACGGCTACTCGTCGGCAGCCAAGGTGCTCAAGTCGCGGTGCTGTCCAACGATCGCGAGTATCTGCTCACGCTCTGACCCGCCGCCTGCGCCGAACGACAATCAGCACGATCGCAGCGACGACGAGTATCAGCGACGCAATTCCGATCATGTAGAGCCACTGGGGAGTTGGCGGTGTGACCCGGACAACGACCGTGGTGACGAGCGGCGCGCCATCCGCGTCCCACCCCTTGACGACGATTTCGTGGATACCGGAAGTCGTGTCGGCCGGAATGCTCACGTATCCGCGCACGCGACCCTGCGCATCCGGAGTGATTGTCCCGAGCAGACGTGGCTGTGAATGGAGCGTCACGGTCACCGGACTCTGCCCGAGGCGCGGCATGTCGACGAATACTGCCTGCGAGGGGCGGACCACCTGTGGAAACAAGTCATTGATCTGCAGTTTGACTGCGGCGGACTGCGCTGCGCTCGAATCGAGCAGGCCGATCACACCCAACGAGGTGCCACCTCGCTTCGCTTCGGTCGAGGGCGCGATGGTCGTCACGTCTTTCGACCACGAAATGATCCTGTCTGACTCCGCCAGATAGCCGTCGTCGGTCGGGTGGAGCGATTCGCTCTTGCCGAGATTGACAACGCTGTTAACCCATCGCTTGGTGGCGTCTTCGCACACCGTGTTGTTAGGCAGGAAGGCCGACTTGGTGTCATTCACGTAATACACGCCGAACCCGTCGGAGGCCGCCTGCTTGGCAGCGGAAGCAATAGCTCCGTCGAGGTTTGTCTCCAGATAGTTGGCAAACTTGACCTCGGAAACGTCGAACCCTCCCGTGCCGAGCGCAACGTTGAGCGCGCACGCGCCCTGGCTGTAGTCGTGCACCACCTGCGGGTAGGCGAGCACGATAACCGGTGCGTACTGGCCGTGTCGCGCAGCAACGAACTTCGGCTGGTTGAGCACCTTCCACACGCTTTCGTATGAGGCGACGAGCGTCGATGCGATCTGCGCAGGCCGAGAAAGCACATCGGCGTCATACGTCGAAGACGAGGTGCAGGAACTCCCGGGGGTCACACATTTGCCTACGATCGCGGAGAAGCCGATGTCGTTTCCGCCGATCGTCATCACGACCGCGCCCGGTGTCGAACCCAGCGCATTCAGCTGGGCGAGCTGAGAAGTGGCCTCCGTGAGGCCGGTGCTTCCGTCGATCTGCGGGCCCAGGAGGTTAGCCGTGACCGCTCCAGAACAGGCCAGGATCTCGACGCGCACTTTCGCCGCGGTGAACGCAGGTGCCAGATAGGTGTTCGGGCTCCGGTGGCATTTCGCGTCCACCGTGCTGGTGCCGGGAAGGTAACTGAATGTTCCCTCGCCCGACGAATAGGAGTCCCCGAGGATCACCAACGACTGCTTGGCAGATATCAGTTTCTTGAGGATGTCACCCGTGTCGCGTGCGGTCGACCCTGGCGCGGTCGTCGTGAAGGTTCCCCCCGCGACGACGGGCCGGGGCACCGTCTCGACGGAGGAGGCGGACACGCTATACACGGCCTGCTTCGAATGGCCCTTCTCTCCTGCAACGAACGACCACGAACGAGACGCGATCTGCCCGGCGGGCAGCGTTCCGAGCGGGATGTCCGAAGGGATCACCGTAGGCGTCAATAGGGTCGCGGGGGTGTTGCTGAACCCGAGGCGCAGGTGCATGTCTTCCGCGGCATACAGCGAGGTGTTCTTCACTGTGGCCGTGATGGTCATCAGGTTTCCGGCGATCGGATGCGTGGGCGCCGAAAGGGTGAGGTCGAACTGTGGTGTGGTCAGTCTGGTGATCACCTGGTTCAGGTCAGCGCTGTTCGACGCGTCGAAGTAGCTTCCGCCGGTCGCTTCCGCCATGCATTTGAGGCTGTCCCGACCCTCGGGCGCGATGTCGAAACCGACAGCCTGGATCGACAGGGTGAACCCGGTTCCAGCCAGACCCTTAGCGACGTCACACGGGTCGGGGCCACAGGTGTACAGACCATCGGAGACGACGAGCACATTCGCGGATTGGATGCCGCGAGCCCTGAGCGCGTTGATCACCGAGGTCAGCGCCGGTCCGGTGGGGGTGTCGCCGCCAGCTTGCAGCCCAGCGATCTTTGTCAAAATGTCTCTCGGCTGCGTTGCCGAGCCGACATCGACGAGCCAGCTCCCGGCGTCACAGCCGCCGGAGGATGTCGCTCCGGGAAAGGTCCAGATCCCCACGCTCGCCCCTGGCGGCTGGTTGTCAATGGGCTGTTGAAGCGCACTCTTCGCGGCCGCGAGTTTCACCACCGACCCCGACCCGTTCGTCTGGGGTACGCTGTCGCTCATCGATCCTGAGATGTCCATCAGGATGATCAGGGGCGGTGGAGCCGTGCTGCCGATCGGTGTGCTCTGGTGCGACTGGATCGTTTGCAGCGAGGCGTCTGCAACCGCGTGTGCACCCGTGTCTGCCGAGGCGGTCGAGGCGGTCGAGGGAGTAAGAGCTGTGAGCCCGCCCGACACCGCGACGCTGGCGATCACCGCGACGAGCAGCGCTGTACGCAGCGTCACTGCGTTGTCAAACTGGTGATGGCCGCGCTCGACCCGCGAGCGCTGAAGTCCCCAATCACGAGATCTGCGGAGCCGCCCGAGACGCTCTGGTTGCGCAGAGCCAGCGTGGCGCGGCCGCTGGTGGTGAGCGTGAAGGATGTCGGGGTGCCGGACCCCACGGTGTAGGTGCCGATCACGACTCCATCGGCGACGATCTGCACGGACACCGGCTGCGGCGAGACGGATGATCCGGCGCCGGAGCTGTCGGCGAGCCCGAGGGTTCCGGTGATCTCGTCCACCTCTTTGTTGAGCGACCACTCCCCTGTTTGCAGGATTGACGACACCGAGCACAGCACGGCATCCGTCCAGTCTTTGCCATTCATGCGAATGGAGCTGGAGCGGCGGCAGTTTCCCGAAGCGGGGAGACTTGCGAAGGTCGCTGTTGCAGGCGGCGCAGTGACTCTCAGGATGACGATGTCGGGAAGGGCGGCGCCAGGCGCCGGGTCGATGGCGACGACATCCCCAATTGCGGCTCCGGGCACATACACGGAGTTCCGTTTTATCTGCGCGCCTAGCTTCGTCAGCTGACCGATGGCTGTGGTTACGGGCTGGCCGACGACGCTCGGAACCACGGTTGCCGCGCTGACCACGAGAGTGACCGTCGGGGGTGCCGATGCCCCGAATGCCGGCGTCTGTGCGATCACGATGCCGCTCTGGCCGGCGGCGGGCTGAACGGCCAACGTCACGGTCGCGACGTCAATGCCGGCATCCGCCAGCACCTGCTTCGCCGAATCCGGAGCGAGGCCTCGCACGTCGGGCATGAGTGTCGACGATCCGAAGCCCGCGATCGTGGGAGCCGGGGTTGCT
>JAYTHM010000433.1:0-11392 GCA_043732645.1 Frankiales bacterium | reverse complement strand
GTGTCGAGCCCGGTCTCCTCGGTCGCCTCGCGAAGGGCCGCCGCGACCGCGTCCTCGCTACGCCCACGCGCACCACCGGGAAGCCCCCAGGTGTCACCATGGTGGCTCCAGGCCGCCCGGTGCTGGAGTAGCACCGCAGGACCGGGTGCGGCCAGTAGCAGCCCGGATGCGCCGTGCAGGCCCCAGTGGCGATGGCCGAGCGAGCACTGCGTCCAGCCGTCACCATCACGCAACAAAGGTCCGGACGACGCACTCACCCGCCAAAGCCTGCCCTAAAGCGTCGCCGAGCACGCGGTGGAACCCGTAACTCGACATGCAGTGGGATCCCACGTGCGACCACCTACCCGGCATACAGGACACTGGTGGCTCACCGCCCATGCTCTGAAAGGCACACACCTGTGACGGACATCAACTTCGACGGCCGGGTCGCGATCGTGACCGGCGCCGGCGGCGGCCTCGGCCGGACCTACGCGCTGGACCTCGCGGCGCGCGGCGCGCAGGTCGTCGTCAACGACCTCGGCGGCAGCGTCGATGGGAAGGGTGGCGACCACGCTGCCGCGCAGAAGGTCGTCGATGAGATCACGGCGGCCGGGGGCGAGGCCGTCCCCAACTACGACAGCGTCATGACGCCCGAGGGTGGCGCCAACATCGTTAGGACCGCCGTCGACGCGTTCGGCAAGGTCGACGTCGTCATCAACAACGCCGGCTTCCTGCGCGACAAGAGCTTCCTGAAGCTCACCTGGGACGACCTGGACGCGATCATCGACGTCCACCTCAAGGCCGCCTTCTACGTCAGCCAGCCCGCCTTCGCGATCATGAAGGAGAACGGCTACGGCCGGTTCGTCTTCACCGCGTCGAACGCGACCTTCGGCAACTTCGGTCAGACCAACTACGCCGCCGCCAAGAACGGGCTGATCGGCCTGTCCAACACGATCGCCGTCGAGGGCGCCCGCAACGGCATCCTGTCGAATGTGATCATGCCAGTCGCCGGCACCCGCATGACGCAGGAACTGCTCGGTGACTTCGCCGACGTACTCGCGCCCCAGTACGTCACGCCGATGGTCTCCTACCTGTCCAGTGAAAGCTGCACAACCACGCACGGCGCCTACAGCGCCGCCGGCGGTCGCTACGCCCGCGTCTTCACCGGACTGGTCCCCGGCTGGTTCGCCGGCAAGGGCGCCACCGTCGCGGCCGAGGACATTGCCGCGAACATCGCCGAGATCGAGAAGCAGGACGGCTACATCGTGCCCACCAGCACCTCCGATGAGATCATGGCGCTTGCGGGGTTGTTCAGCTAGGGAAGCAGCGAGCCGGGCGCGGAACAGGATTGGCCCGGGAGGCGTGGCTGCCCGCGCTGAGTCGCGCCCAGACCGTCAGGGCTCGGTCGGACCGAGCAGCGCGTCGAGGAACCGGGTGACCCCGGGCGACGGCAGGAGCAGCTCAGCCATGGACGGCACCGGAGGGGCCTCGCGTTCGAGCTCGGTCGGGTAGGGCTCCGAGAGCTGCTCGGTCATCCCGTCCTCGAGCTCGGGCAGCGATGGCGGTCCGAGAGCAAGCCTGGTCAGGACCTGCTCCTCGACCTTGTCAGCGACCTGATCGGCCAGCAGGGCCTGGCGGACCTTTGCCACCCGCTCCGCCTGCGCCAGCTGGGCCTGCACCTTCGCAACCACGTCAGCCGCACGTCGCTCTGCCTCCGCGGCCCGCTGCTGGGCGCGGTCCACACGGTCACGGGCTGACGAGAGCGCATCGCTGAGGGTCGCGGCGTACAGCGGCGTGTCGGTGAGCGGTGTCTCGCTCATGCGGGCAGCCATGCCGGTCCGAGCGGAGCGAGGCCCGTGACGGTCAGCACGGCCTCGCCCTGCTCGTCGGACGCCTCGACGTCGATGACTGCCGTGAGGGCCCAGTCGTGCTCACCGTCGGGGTCGGCAAGCACCTGGGTGACCACGTCACCGTTCCACCGGAACAGCTCGGGTCCTCGGGCGTCGGGGCCTGAGCTGATGGCGTCGTGGTCGGCGAAGTAGGCATCGAGAGCGGTGTCCCAGTCAACAGCCGGGTCCATCTCCCGCAGCAGGTCGGTCCGTTCGAAGGACAGCGCATGGACCCGGCGCCACATCGCGTTGCGTACCAGCACCCGGAAGGCGCGGCTGTTGCGCGTCACCACAGCAACCGGTTCGGGGGCTACCTCCCCGCCTGCGGTCAGCGCCGCCCACTCGTCGAGCAGGCTGCTGTCAACCTGGCGGACCACCTCGGCCAGCCACTGCGTGAGGTCCTCGACCTCTTCGGTCCGGACCGAGTCGGGCACGCTGCGCCGGAGGGCCTTGTAGGCGTCGGCGAGCGCCCGCAGGACCAGCCCCTCCGACCGCCCCAGGCCGTAGAAGCCGACGTACTCGTTGTAGGTCATGGCGCGTTCGTACATGTCGCGGGCGACGGCCTTGGGGCGCAGCTCGTGGTCGAGGATCCACGGGTTGGTCTGCTGGTAGATCGCATAGGCGGCGGTAAGCAGCTCCTCGAGCGGCCGCGCGTAGGTGACCTCCTCGAGCAGCTCCATCCGCTCGTCGTACTCGATGCCGTCGGCCTTCATCTGGCCGATCGCCTCGCCACGTGCCTTCTTGCGCTGGGCGCTGAGCACCTGGCGCGGGTCATCAAGCGTCGCCTCCACGACGGAGAGCACATCCAGCGCGTACGACGGTGAGTCCCGGTCGAGGAGCTCGAAGGCGGCGAGCGCGAACAGGGCGAGCGGCTGGTCGAGGGCGAAGTCGGGCTGCAGGTCGACGGTGAGTCTGACCCCGTCTCCTGTCCGCTCGAGGACGCCGCCCCTCTCGAGGGCCTTGAACAGCCGGATGGCCTGGCGGACATGGACTCTCTGGCGCTGGCGGGACTCATGGTTGTCCAGGAGCAGCCGGCGCATGTGCCCGAAGAAGTCCCCACCGCGGGCGGCAACGTTGAGGATCATCGCGGCGGTCACCTTGAAGTGGCTGGTGAGCGTCTCGGGCGTCGCCGCAACCAACCGGTCGTGGGTCTTCTCGTCCCAGGACACGAAGCCCTCGGGTGGCGACTTGCGCTTGTAGGACCGCTTCTTCTTCTCGTCGTCCCCGAACTTGGCGAGCACCCGGTGGTTCTCGATGACGTGGTCCGGCGCCTGCACGACCACCAGCCCCGCGGTGTCGAAGCCGGCTCGGCCCGCCCGCCCCGCGATCTGGTGGAACTCGCGGGCACGAAGGTGTCGAACGCGGGTCCCGTCGTACTTGGACAGGGCGGTGAAGACGACGGTGCGGATCGGCACGTTGATGCCGACGCCGAGGGTGTCGGTGCCGCAGACCACCTTGAGCAGTCCGGCTTGCGCGAGCTGCTCGACCAGGCGGCGGTACTTCGGGAGCATGCCGGCGTGATGGACTCCGATGCCGTGCCGGACCAGGCGCGAGAGCGTCTGGCCGAACTTCGTCGTAAACCTGAAACCACCTATCAGCAGGGCGATCTGGTCCTTCTCCTCGCGCGAGCAGACGTTGACGCTCATCACGGACTGCGCCCGCTCGACGGCCGACTCCTGGGTGGCGTGGACGACGTAGACGGGAGCCTGGTGTGTCGCGAGCAACTCGGCCAGCTTGTCGTGCATGGGCTCAAGGGACCACTCGAAGGTCAGGGGCACGGGACGCTCCACGCCGGCCACCTCGGCGACGGGACGGCCACTGCGCCGAGCCAGGTCCGCGCGCAGGCTCTCGGTGTTGCCAAGCGTGGCGGACATCAGCAGGAACTGGGTGCTGGTCATCTCCAGCAGCGGCACCTGCCAGGCCCAGCCGCGCTCGAGGTCGGCGTAGTAGTGGAACTCATCCATGACGACCAGTCCGATGCCGGTGTCGTCACCGTCCCGCAGCGCCCGGTTGGCGAGCACTTCTGCGGTACAGCAGAGGATCGGGGCACCCGCGTTGACGCTGGCGTCACCCGTAGCCATCCCGACGCTGTCGGCGCCGAAGACGTCGCACAGCGCGAAGAACTTCTCGCTCACGAGCGCCTTGATGGGGGCGGTGTAGACCGACTGACGGCCCTCGCTCATGGCGGCGAGGTGCGCCCCGACGGCGACCAACGACTTGCCGCTGCCCGTGGGGGTCGCGAGCACGACGTGGCTGCCGGCGAGGAGTTCCAGCAAGGCCTCCTCCTGCGCCGGGTAGAGCGCCACCGGCGACCAGGCCGTGAACGCGTCCAGGACCGCCTCCGGCCCGCCGCTCACCGATTGCAAGGTGCCACCTGTGGTCGCCGCGTCGGTCTGGGTCACCGGACGAGCCTGCCCTGGTCCGAGGCCACTGCTCAGAAGGACCGGCTGCGCCGGGCCGTTGGTGGCTGACCGGCCCGCGCCGCCAGCTCCGCCCGGGTACGCGCCGGCCCCGCCGGCGCTCCCGCTCGCCGCGACCCCTTGCGGGCCGGCGCGGGAGTCGTGGTCGCGTGAGTCGCGGCGGCCCGGGTCGCCTCGCGGGCCTCCGGTGTGGAGGCCTCGTGAGTCTTGGGAGCCCTCGCGGCACCCCCCTGTCCGCGGGGGCTGCCGCCCTGGCCACCAGCGGTGCCCTTTGCACCCGAGCGACCCTGTCCGGCGGGTCGTTGACGCGGTCCCCGCGGGTTCGCCGTCCGTGGCTGTGGCGCCTCGACAGGAGCCGGTTCGACGTACGGCGCTGCCGGGCCGGCCAGCTCGATGATGACGGGGTCACCGGGACGGACGCTCTGCGTGACGGGGTTGATACCGGCCTGCTTGGTCAGCAACTTCACGTCGCGCGCCTGGTCGGGGGTGGCCATCGTGACGACGACCCCGCCGGCGCCGGCTCGGGCAGTACGCCCCGAGCGGTGCAGGTAGGCCTTGTGCTCGGTCGGCGGGTCGACGTGCACCACGAGCGCGACGTCGTCGACATGGATGCCGCGCGCCGCGATGTCGGTGGCGACGAGCACGCGCGTCCTACCGTCCATGAAGGCGCCGAGGTTGCGCTCGCGAGCTCCCTGGCTCAGGTTTCCGTGCAGCTCGACCGCCGGCACGCCCGCTGCGGTCAGCTGCTTGGCGAGCTTTTTCGCGGTGTGCTTGGTACGCAGGAACAACAGGGAACGGCCCATCCCGGAGGCGAGCTCCTTGACGACCGTCGGCTTGTCGGCGGCACTGACCGCGAAGACGTGGTGGGTCATGGTGCTGACCGGAGCGACCGCAGGGTCGACGGAGTGGGTCGTCGGCTCGTGCAGGTACCGCTTGACGAGCACGTCGACACCGTTGTCGAGGGTCGCAGAGAAAAGCATCCGTTGGCCCTTCTTGGGGGTCCTGTCGAGCAGCCGCTTCACAGCCGGCAAGAAGCCCAGGTCGGCCATGTGGTCGGCCTCGTCGAGAATGGTGATCTCGACTGCGGACAGGTCCACGAATCCCTGGCCGATGAGGTCCTCAAGCCGACCGGGGCAGGCGATCAGGACATCGACGCCGGCCGACAGGGCCTTCACCTGCGGCGACTGACCGACCCCACCGAAGACGACCGCAGTCGTCAGATGGGCGGCATAGGCCAGCGGTTTGACGACCTCCATGACCTGGTTGGCCAGCTCTCGGGTCGGCACGAGGATCAGGCTCCGGGCCTGCCGCGGGGTGCGCTTGCCACCGACCAGCCGGGCCACCAGCGGCAGGCTGAAGGCCAGCGTCTTGCCGCTGCCCGTCTTGCCACGGCCAAGGACGTCCTTGCCGGCCAGCGTGTCCGGCAGCGTCGCGGCCTGGATCGGAAAGGGACTCAGGAGGCCCTGCCGGTCCAGCTCGGCGCACAAGATGGCGGGCACGCCGAGGGAGGGGAAGGTGCGGCTGGACGTGGGCATGCTGGTGCGGTCCTCAAGGTCGTGGGCCCGGGGGGTTCTCACCCGGCACGGTCCATCCTCGCAGTCCCGCATCCGCCACAACACCACCCCGACGCGTGTCGTTCCCCACCGTGCACCTGCGTGCGGCAGGCTCAACCTCGTGACCGTCGCGCTCGAGGGCTTCCACGCCGTGAAGCACGCCCTGCGCTTCGCTCCGGCGCTGGTACGCCAGATCACCGTCGTCTCCTTCAGTTCCACCCTCGACCTCTGCCAGTCGCTGGCTCCCGACGTGCGTGAGGCGTTGCTCGCCCTCGCCGTCGAAGGGCCCGTTGCGCACCCGACCGGGGTGCAGGGCGAGGCAACGCGACCAGTGGAGGACCGGTCGGTCCTGCGTGTGCGTTCCACTCCGCTCGTGCTGCTCGACGACCCGCGCCACCCGGGCAACGCGGGTGCTGCCATCCGGGTCGCCGCCGCCGCAGGTGCTTCGGGGGTGGCGGTTCTGGGATCGCTGGACCCCTGGCACCCTGCGGTCCTGCGCGGGGCTGCCGGCCTTCACTTCGCCCTGCCCGTCCTCGCCTGCTCGCTTCCGGAGATCACCGGCCCTGTCTTCGCTCTCGACGCTGACGGGGAGCCGTTCACGGGGCTGCCCGATGACGCTATCCTGGTCGTCGGCAGTGAGCGCGCCGGCATCGGCCTCGACACCCGTGCCCGGGCGGACCGCGTGGTGGCCCTGCCGATGAGAGCTGGTGTCTCGTCCCTCAACGTGGCTACTGCCGTGAGCGCTGCCCTCTACGCGTGGCGCCTTGCTCCCCTCACGACGCCGTGCGCCGCCACAAGGACCGCTCGCCCTGAGTGACCCGACGCAACTGGACCGGCGGCAGCTGCGCCCACAACGCCTCATCGAGCAGCCTGGCCAGGCTGTAGTCGGGATCGGTCGCCAGCGCTCGCTCGAGGGCGATCGTAACGACTGCTCCCCCGCCTTGGCAGTAGGTCAGCCAGGCCAGCAGGGTGCATACCGGGGCATCGTAAGGAGCGGGTGTGCGGCGCACCAGCTCGTGGAGCAGACCGAGCAGGCTGGGGACCTCGCGCGGCGGACTGGCCACGAGGAAGTCCCGGACCTGCACATCGGTGAGGCTGATGGCGAGGGCTGCGGCCTCCATGTCTTCGAGCTGCCCCGGTGGGTTGGCGAAGCGCGTACGGGCATTGCGCCAGCCCTGCAGGGACGCTTCCGCCGCGACGGCGACCCCGGCTTCCTCGATGACGTCGGCGAGCAGCGTCGCGGCGATCTGGCAGCGCTCCCTCGCCACCTTCGCCTCGGAGTCGACCGGACCGGCGAGGGAGTCCTCCAGCGCCTTGCGGTCGGGCAGGACGACCCGTCCCTGCAGGACGTTCTCGGCTGCGAGCAGCTGGACAGGGCTTGACCCCTTGGCGGCTTCGACGGGGCGACCTTCAGGGGGGCAGCAGGGCAGTGAGCAAAAGTACGTCCAGACACGGCCGTTGCGGACGAGGAACAGCTCGGCGCGGCGGAGGTCTGCGAACTTTGCCTCCAGCTCGGCAACCAGCTTCGTGCGCGGAAGCGTCAGTTCGTCCGCATCGCTGGTGTAGACCGCGATCAGGACGCGGCTGGCCCGCTGGTCCCGGACCCGGTCGACGACCTGACGGATGAGGTCCGCCTCGTGCACGGCAGCGGGCAGGTTGAACCGCATCGTGAGCCCGACCCGGCCGCGTGGCTCGTGCAGACACCAGACGACCAGTGACTCGGTCGGGACGTAGCCCAGCTGCAACGGGATCGATGCGACCATCTGGGCGGGGGTGGTGAGGCGGGCGACAGGCTTCGACATGCCACTGAGCCTGGCGCGCCAGGACGGCCCATAACCGGCTCGGGACAGATCTGTGGATGAAGCGCAAACGGCTCGTACGGCTTATCCGTAGGGTGATTGCCGTGCCGCTAGCCGTGACAGTCCCCGTCCAGGTTCGCTTTGCCGACCTGGACCCGTTAAACCACGTCAACAACGTCGCGTACTTCGCGCTGATGGAGACCGCTCGGGTGGAGTTCCTGCGCGAGCACCTCCACTCGCTGTTCGGCAACCTTGTCATCGCCCGCAACGAGTGCGACTACAAGAAACAGATCCGCGGTGGTACCCGCTGGGTCGACGTCGACGTCTCGGTGGAGCGGGTCGGGACAAGTTCGTTCATCTTGTTGCAGGAGATCCGCAGCAGCTCCCATGTCCATGCCGTCGGCCGCACGGTGCAGGTCGCGGTCGACGACGACCGCCTGCCGAGGCCCCTCAGCGAGGACGAGCGCCGGCTCCTGGGCGCGGCGTGGACCTAGGACAGGTCATCGAGAGCCCGGTACACACGTTGGAGCGAGATCGGCCCCTTCGCCTTGAGGCTCTGTGCGAACACGCTCACCCGTAGCTCCTGAAGCATCCAGCCGATGCGGTCGCGGTCCGGCCCGGCCGGCAGGCGAGCCCACTCCGCCTCGACCTCGCGGACGCCGACGAGCAGACCCTGGTCCCGCTCCGCGTCGCGGGGCAGCTTCTCGAGCCGCACCAGCATGCCTCGCAAGTAGCGGGCCACGTCGGCCAGGCGGGCGGCCCCCACGACGGTGACAAAACCCTTGTGGAGTAGGCTATCTCGCTGCTCCCGAAGGTCCTCGACGGCTTGCGACGACGTGGGGTGCACCTGCAGGTCGAGGGCGCACTCGACCTCAGCCGCCAGAGCAAGCACCTCCTCCACCCCCTTCAAGACCTTCAGCGTCTGCTCGGGCAAGCCGCCACGGACGACCGGCAGCAACGCCTCATAGGACGGCTTGTCCCGCGGGTCTGAGGTCATGAGGGCATCCACCGCGGCGGCGACGCAGTCGTCCATGAGGGCCGTCAAAGATCCGTGCGGGTTGGCTGCGAGCGTCAGCTTGGCCCGGTTGTTCAACCGGCCCGACACCGCCTTGACAGGCGAGGGACAGGAGAACAGCAGCAACCGTCGTACCCCGGCGTGGTGGACCGCAGGCCAGGGCGACGGCAGGACGCGCAGCGCCACGGACGTACCCTCGTCGACGAGCGACGGGTAGCCGACGACCAGCCCGGAGGACACCTCTGAAGGGATGTCCCCCACGGTCCAGGCCTTCAGGCCAGAGCACTCCAGATCCCCTGCCACGGCGGTGATCGCAGCTTGGACAGGCTTGGCGAGGGAGGCCTTGAGAGCCGCGAGGTCCTTGCCCTCACCGACCGCCGAGCCGGTCTCGTCCACGACCCGGAAGGTCGGCCGCAGGTGGGCCGGGACCCGGTCGAGGCCCCAGTCCTCCACGGCGATGAGGACACCCTTGAGAGCCCGGGCCTCACGCGACAGGGCGTGCAGCAGGTGCTCCTCACGCGGAGCGATCCGGTCCAGCAGCAGCCGGGCGGTGTCCGGGGCGGGCACGAGCTTGACGCGCAGCGGCTTGGGCAGCGTCTTGATGAGGGCCGTCACCAGGTCGAGCCGCATTCCCGGTACCTGCCACGCGAAGTCGTCGGCGTGCACCCGGTTGAGCACGGCCAGGGGCACATCGACGGTAACGCCGTCGATGGCGCTGCCGGGCTGGAACTCGTACGACAGTGGCAGCCGCAGGTCCTCCGACACCCACACATCCGGGTGGTCCCCAGGGTCGACGTCGCCTCGGACGAGGTCTTCCAGGCGCAGGTCAAGCAGGTCGGGACGGACGTGCTTCTGCTTGCTCCACCACCCGTCGAAGTGCGCGCCGCTGACCACGTCAGCCGGCACCCGCCGGTCGTAGAAGTCGTACACGTCCTCGTCGTCGACGACGATGTCGCGGCGGCGGGCGCGGTGCTCGAGCTCCTCGACGTCCTCGACCAGGGCGCGGTTGCGGGCAAAGAAGGCGTGGTGGGTCTTCCAGTCCCCCTGGACGAGGGCATGCCGGAGGAACAGGTCCCTGGAGACCACGGGGTCGATCCGGCCGTAGGCCACCTTGCGTTGGGTCACCAGCGGTACGCCGTACAGGGTGACCCTTTCGAAGGCGACGACGCTGGCCCGCTTGGCCTCCCAGTGCGGTTCGCTGTGGGTCCGCTTCACCAGGTGCGCACCCGCCTGCTCCGCCCACTCCGGCTCGATCCGGGCTGCCATCCGACCCCAGAGGCGGCTGGTCTCGACCAGCTCGGCAGCGACCACGAACTGCGGGGGCTTCCTGGCCAGCGCCGAGCCGGGGGCGATCGCGAAACGTGCCCCCCGCGCACCGACGTACTCGCGGCCGCTGGGCTCGCGCATCCCGACGTGGGACAGCAGGCCAGCGAGCAGGGCCTGGGTGATGGTCGCCGGGTCAGAAGTGCTGCTGTCGTGGGCGAGGTCGAGCTGGCGGGCGACCCGACGCAGCTGGGAGTGCAGATCCTGCCACTCACGGATCCGCAGATAGCTCAGGAACTCCTGTTGGCACAGTCGCCTGAAGGCGCTGCTGGACAGGGCCCGCTGCTGTTCCTGGAGGTGCCTCCACAGGTTGAGCCAGGCCAGCAGGTCAGAGGTGGGGTCGGTGAAGCGGCTGTGCAGCTGCATCCACTGGGACTGCTTGTCGACAGGCCGTTCCCGGGGATCCTGGATCGATAGGGCAGCAGCGATGACGAGAACCTCACGGACGCACCCGAGCTTCTCCGCCTCCACCACCATCCTGGCCATCCGTGGGTCGATCGGTAGCTCGGCCAGCTGACGTCCGACCTTCGTCAGACGGTCGTCGGCGAGGGCGCCGAGCTCCTCGAGCAGGGCAATCCCGTCGCGGACGTTGCGCCGGTCGGGGGGTTCGACGAACGGGAAGTCCTCGATGTCACCGAGGCCGAGCGAGGCCATCTGCAGCAGGACCGAGGCGAGGTTGGTGCGGAGGATCTCCGGTTCGGTGAACGCCGGCCGGCCGATGAAGTCCTCCTCGCTGTAGAGCCGGATGCAGACGCCGTCGGCGACGCGCCCACAGCGGCCCGAGCGCTGGGTCGCCGACGCCTGGCTGATCGCCTCGATGGGCAGCCGTTGCACCTTGGTCCGGCTGCTGTAGCGGGAGATACGCGCGGTTCCCGGGTCGACGACGTACCGGATGCCCGGGACGGTCAGTGACGTCTCCGCGACGTTGGTCGCCAACACGATCCGGCGGCCCGGGTGGGACGTGAAGACCCGGTGCTGCTCAGGCGCAGAAAGCCTGCCGTACAGGGGAAGCACCTCGGTGCGGTCGTCGACGACGGCCCGCAGGGCATCAGCGGCATCCCGGATCTCGCGCTCCCCCGACAAGAAGACGAGCACGTCCCCCGAGGGCTCCGCGGCCAGCTCCTGGCAGGCCGCCACGATCCCCGAGACCTGGTCCTGCTCCTGCTCGCCGTCGAGGGCGAGCAGCGGTCGGTAGCGCACCTCGACGGGATAGGTGCGTCCGCTGACCTCCAGGATGGGCGCGTCGTTGAAATGCTGGCTGAAGCGCTCCGGGTCGATCGTGGCCGACGTGATGATGACCTTGAGGTCCTGGCGCTGCGGCAGCAGGCGCTTGAGGTAGCCGAGCAGGAAGTCGATGGTGAGCGACCGCTCGTGCGCCTCGTCGATGACGATCGTGTCGTAGGCGGACAGGGTG